>DATACF010000177.1:0-5329 GCA_036259235.1 Longimicrobium sp.
CGGGGCCGCTTCGTTTCGCCCGGTCTCGGACGCGAAGGCGCTCCCCCCGACCCGGAAAGATCGTTCCGGAACCCGGCTTCCGCACCCGGAAAGCCCCTTCCGCATCCCCCCGCCGCGCGGCCGGAAAGCTCCTTCCGCTACGCCGACCCAAATCCCATCCCGACAACGATTTACGAACACTCCTGGAAGCCGGGCGCGGCGGGTACGGCCGTTGCCCCCAAGAGGGCTGCCCGCCGGTCCTCGCACGGCCTTCCCGGAGCCTTCGTTGACGACTCCCCCGCACAGCGCGCTGATCGGCCGGCGCGCCCGATTCCGCATCCGCGACGTGCACATCCCGGAGCCGGCGGAGGTGCTGGAGGCGCTGCACGGCGGCGACCTCCTCCAGGGCGAGATCCTCGACCTCTCCGACAGCGGGGTCGACCCCGCCGTCTACGCCGTCGTCAAGGTGGACGCCCTCGAGCGCCCCCTGGTGGTCGCCGTCGAGCGCCTCCTCCCCGTCGACTGAGAACGCCGCCGCATGAGCGACTACACCGTCATCCGACAGGTCAACGACCGGCTGCGGGAGGTCCTCTTCGCGGGGATGACGGGCGAGGCCGCGCAGTACTTCACCGGGCCCGCCGACATCCACGTCGGCTCGCCCCGCGAGACCGCCGAGCTGCAGAACAAGGCGCTGAGCGTCTTCCTGTACCAGATCACCGAAGACCCGTACATGAAGAACCGCCCGCCGGTCCAGAACGGCGCCTCCACGCAGCGCATCCCGCCGATGGCGCTGCGCTTCCACTACCTGATCACCCCCTTCCTCCGCGACCCCGACGGGAACGCCCTGGTCCTGGGGAAGGTGCTGGAGACGATGTACGACCACGCCACGCTCACCCTCACCGACCCCGTTACCCAGGAGACCGAGGAGGTGCGCGTCGTCTACGAGGCGCTCTCGCTCTCCGACCTGGCCGAGGTGTGGGAGGCGCTCCGCGAGCCGTACCGCGTCTCGGTGGCGTACCAGCTCCGCGTGCCCAAGCTGGAGAGCACCCGCCTCCGCAAGGCCGTCCCCGTCGGCGAGTCGACGGCCGACTTCGGGAACGCCCTCCCGTGAGCGCCCTCCCCGTCGTCGGCCGGCGCCGCCACACGGCGACCGTCGTCCTCCGCCCGGTGGACGCCCTCCGCGAGGCGCTCCGGCGCCCCCCGCACGAGCGCGGCCCCGTGGCCCGCGTCCGCCTCCGCGTGGCGGGGCGCGTCCAGGCGGGGCAGGTGCGCCCGCTGGCGCCGGGGCAGGTCCACACCGTCCGCAACCTCTCGGGCGACACGGTGCTGGTGGACTTCCGCCTCCCGGCGGGGCGGTACCGGATCGAGCTCGAGCGCGACCCGCGCGAGCGCCGCGACGCCTTCTACGAAGCGCTCGACGCCGCCCAGCGCGACCTGGTGTGGGACCCCGACGCCCCCCCGCCCGGCCTCCCCGACGGGACGCCGCACCCCTCGCGGCTGGTGGTGCTCCGCCTCCGGCCGTCGGCGCTCTACCCCTTCCCCGCGGGGAGCACGCTGGTCCGCGGCGCCCTCCTCTGGTACGACGGCGCCCCGCTGGACGGCGCGGCGGTGAGCGACGCGGCGGCGCTGGTGGATACCAGCCGGGTGGACGGGCGGGGCTCCTTCGCCCTCGCCTTCCCCGCCCCGTCGGCGAGCGGCCCGGCCACCCTCCAGCTCGACACGGGCGGCGTGGCCGCGGCGGCGAAGCCGTCGGGGGCCGCGTACCTGGCGGGGTGGCCGGCGCAGGTGGCCACCCAGTGGCGGCGGGGCGAGACGGTGTCGGTGGCGCAGCCCTCCCTGGCCGGCGTCGTCCTGGGCCCGGAGGGGCGCCCCCTCCCCGGCGCCACGGTGACGGTGGTGGGGCGCCCCGGCGCGCTGGCCACCGGCGCCGGCGGGGAGTGGCGCTACCACTTTCCGCCCGGCACGGCGGGCGGGAGCGTCGACGTCGTGGTCCAGCACCCGGACCACGCGGCCGTGCAGCTGAGCAACGTCCCCTTCGCCGCCGGCGCCGCCAGTCGGGCGCCCGTCGTCCGGATGAACTGAGCGCCCAAACTCCAGCCACAGGCGAGGTGAAGCATGCCCGAGTACCTGTCCCCGGGGGTCTACGTCGAAGAGATCGAGGTGGGGACCAAGCCGATCGAAGGGGTCTCCACCAGCAACCTCGGGATCGTGGGGCCCACCGAGCGCGGCCCCACCGACGTCCGCCTGGTCACCAGCGCGCTGGAGTTCCAGCGCCTCTACGGGAACCCCATCGCCGGGTGGCACCTGGCGCACGCGGTGAAGGGGTTCTTCGACAACGGCGGCCGGCGCTGCTTCATGGCGCGCGTCACCGCGGCGGCGGCCACCGCCTCCGGCGCCGACCTGGGGACCCTCCGGCTGGAGGCGCTGGGGCCGGGGGCGTGGGGCGACAACGTCCTCTTCATGGTGGGCGACCCGTCGCAGCGCGACCCCGCCAACGCCCAGAACCCCAACCCCAACCGCTTCCGGCTGGTGCTGGCGTACTACACCACGATGCCGGACACCTGGCCCGCCGACTTCGTCGACCCCACGCAGCCGGGGGCGCAGTCGGACCGCAACTTCCGCCGCCCCGACGTGCTGGAGGTCTTCGACAACCTCTCGCACGAGGCGGGCGACGCCAACTACGTCCTCCGCGTCCTGGGGGGCTCCAACCTCGTCTTCGGGAACTGGGAGGCCAACCAGGTCCCCGCGCGCCCGGCCAACGCGGCCTTCGCCCGCCTCCAGGGCGGCGGCGGCGGCGCCCCCGGCCTGGCCGACTTCCAGGGGGCCGACCAGGGGCCCGCCGCCCGCAACGGCGCCGAGATGAGCTGGTCGACGGGGCTCCTGGGGCTCTCGCGCGTCGACGAGGTGAACATCCTGGCCGCCCCCGACGAGCACCGGGTGAACGGCGTCCGCGGCGAGATCATCAACCAGTGCGAGACGCTCCGCGACCGCTTCGCCCTCTTCTCGGTGGCGCAGGGGTCGCGGACCGTCAACGACATCCAGCCCGACCCGCCCACCTCCTTCGCGGCGCTCTACTGGCCGTGGATCCAGGTGATGCACCCCAACGGGCTGGAGCGGGTCACCATCCCGCCCGTGGGCCACGTGGCGGGGATCCTGGCGCGCACCGACGTGGAGCGGGGCGTCCACAAGGCGCCGGCCAACGCGGTGGTGCGCGGCGCCCTTGACCTGGAGTTCCCGGTGAGCCGCGGGATGCAGGACATCCTCAACCCCCGCGGCGTCAACGTCATCCGCGACTTCCGGGCGGACGGCAACGGGATCCGCCTCTGGGGGGCGCGGACGATGAGCTCCGACCCGGCGTGGAAGTACATCAACGTCCGCCGCCTCTTCCTCTTCATGGAGGAGTCGATCGACGAAGGGACGCAGTGGGTGGTCTTCGAGCCGAACTCGGAGCCGCTCTGGGACCGGGTGGAGCGCTCCATCGAGAGCTTCCTCCTCACCGTCTGGCGCAACGGGGCGCTGATGGGGCGCCGCCCCGAGGAGGCGTTCTACGTCAAGTGCGACCGGACGACGATGACGCAGGACGACATCGACAACGGCCGGCTCATCTGCTACATCGGCGTCGCCCCCGTGAAGCCCGCCGAGTTCGTCATCTTCCGCATCCACCAGTGGACGCTGGAGTCCGGGATGGCGGTCTGACCCGCCCCGGAACGCTTCCCCCCATCCCTGACCGAAGCGGCCCCGGGCCGGTGGCCCGGGGCCTGTCCAACCCCAAGGAGGAGCAATGCCAGACACGGGCGAGCGCAACGATCCCTACGGCGCGTTCAACTTCCTGGTGGAGGTGGACGGGGTGACCGTGGCCGCCTTCTCGGAGGTGAGCGGGCTCACCACCGAGACCGACGTGATCGAGTACCGCACGGGGGCCGAGGACATCACCGTCCGCAAGGTCCCGGGGCTGCGGAAGGTCACCAACATCACCCTGAAGCGCGGCTTCACCGCCAGCGACGACCTCTGGCAGTGGCGCAAGGCGGTGATGGACGGCCTCACCACCCGCCACAGCGGGACGATCGTGCTCCTGAACGAGGCGCGCGAGCCGGCGATCAAGTGGACCTTCCGCGAGGCGTGGCCCAGCAAGTGGGAGGGCCCGACCTTCAACGCCAAGACCAGCGAGGTGGCGATCGAGACGCTGGAGCTGGCGTGCGAGCGGCTGGAGCTCGAGCTGGCGTCGTGACGTGAGCCTCGCCGCCGACCCCGCCCCGGGCGTCCGCTTCGAGCTGGCGGACCCGCCCCGCTCGGCCCCCGAGACCCGCACCGACGTGGCGGGGTTCGTGGGCTTCGCGGCGCGCGGGCCCCTGCACGCCCCCGTGCGGGTGGAGAGCTGGCCCCAGTACGAGGCGGCGTTCGGCGCGTTCGCGGGGGGCGGCTTCCTCCCCTACGCCGTGCACGCCTTCTTCGAGAACGGCGGCCGCACGGCGTGGGTCGTCCGCGCCGCCGTCCCCGGCGACGACTCGGACCTCCCGCTGGAGCGGCGCGCCCGCGCGGCGTGGACGGAAGTCCTCCTCGACGGCCCGCCCGCCGCGCACCCCGATCCCCGGTACGACGGAAAGGCGCCCCGCCTGGTCGTCTCCGCCCGCTCCCCCGGCCGCTGGGGGAACGGGATCGCGGTCGAGGTGGCGCCCTCCGGCGGCTCCGCGGCCGAGTCCGCGCGGCTCACCGTCCGGATCGAGGACCGGAGCGGGACGATCTGGCGCCTCTCCGACGCCTCCCTCGACCCCGCCGACGCGCGCTACCTCCCCTCCGTCGCCGCCGCCACGGCCGGTCTCCCCGCCGTGATCGACGTGATCGCCGCGCCGCCGGTCGCATCGCCTCCCCAGGAGCGCGCCGCCTCCCTCCCCTCCGCCCGCGCGGCGCGGCGGCGGCTGCGCGGGGGGCGCGACGGGACGGCGGCGTGCACCCTCCGCCACCTCCTGGGCGGCGACCAGGAGCCGGCGGCGCGGTGGGGGCTGGCCGCGCTCCGCGAGGTGGACGACGTGGCGATCGTCGCCGTCCCCGACGCGGGCGACTTCCCCGCGCCGGGCGACCTGGCGCCGCCGGAGCCGGAGCCCGTCCCCTGCTCGGTGCTCGACGCGCCCGACGACGGCGTCCTCCGCTTCCGCCTCCCCCCGCGCGACCGCGACTGGACGGTCGACGAAGCCGCCGCCCTCCTGGGGACGACCCCCGCGCGCCTCCGCCAGGCCAACCCCGGGATCGGGAACTCGATCCCCGGCGGGACCGCGCTCCGCCTCCCCCTCCCCCACGCCGCGCGGGTGGACGATCCCCGCGTCGGGCCCGACGAGCTCCGCGGCTACTTCCC
>DATACF010000178.1:0-2774 GCA_036259235.1 Longimicrobium sp.
GTCGAAGAGCCCCGTCCCCACGATCGTCCGTACCTCCCCGTCCGGCACCGCCACGCGGACGGCGGACGACTCCGCGTCCGCGAAATAGACGGCGCGCCCGTCCGTCGCCAGCGCGCTCGGCTGCGCGAGGGCGGCCATGGCGAGCTCCGCGTCGTGCACCTCCTCGGCCCCCGAGCCGGCGAAGACCTCCAGCGCGTCCGACGGCGGGTCGGTGCGCATCCGCCAGAGCTGGTGCGGCCCCGCCATCGCCACGTAGAGCGCGCCGTCGAGCCAGAGGACGTCCCACGGCGAGTTGAGCGGCGTCTCGCGCGCGGGGCCGCCGGGGTAGCGCGCGCGCGCCTGGTCGCCCACCCCCGCCAGCGTGGCGACGCGCCCCGTCTCCAGGTCCACGACGCGGATCAGGTGGTTCTCCGTGTCGGCCACGTAGAGGAAGGCGCCGTCGAACGCCGTCCCGTGCGGCGCGCGGAAGGCGGCGGCGCCCGCCTCGCCGTCCATCCACCCCGCCCGCCCCGACCCGATGGCGCGCACCACCCGCCCGGTGGCGCCCTCCGCGTCGACCTCGATTTCGAGGAGGCGGTGATGGCCGGTGTCGGAGACGACCAGCCGCGTCTCCGAGAGCGCCAGCACCTTCGCGGGGAAGCGGAGGACGCCGGGCTCCGGCGGTTGGGTCTGCGCTTCGTAAGGGACCGGCCCCGCGCCGCCCACCTTTCCCCCGGCGCGGAGCGCCTCGACGAAGCGGGCGACGACGGGGGTGAGCTGCTCGGCCGTCACCTCGCCCGCCTGCGCGCCCAGGACGTAGCCGTCGGGCGAGACGAGGACCAGCGACGGCCAGGCGCGGATGGCGTACTCGCGCCAGGTGCGGAACTGCCGGTCGTTGAGGACCGGGTGATGCACCCCCAGCCGCTCGCACGCCCGGGCGATGTTCGCGTCCTCCCGCTCGTTGACGAACTTCCCGGAGTGCACGCCGACGACCCCGACCTCGTCGGGGAAGCGCCGCTCCAGCTCGGCCAGCTCGGGGATCATGTGGATGCAGTTGATGCAGCCGTAAGTCCAGAAGTCGAGGACCAGGAGCCGCCCCCGGAAGTCGGCCAGCGTGAGCTTCCGCCCCCCGGTGTTGATCCACTCCAGCTCCGGCCGGAAGTCCGGCGCGCGTACCGCCATCCGTCCCCTCCCTCTCGCGATCGTTCATCGATCCGCCGAACATCGGCCCGCGGGGAGGCGGGCGCAAGCCGCTCGATCCGTGGCGGGGCGAGCGGCTCCAGAACAGAAGGTCTCACGCAGAGGAGCAGAGGAAGCAGAGAAACTTCATTGCAGTTCTCTGCTTCCTCTGTTCCCTCTGCGTGAGACCTTCCTTTGCGGGTTAAACGCTTACGCCTCCGCGGGCTTCCGCGCGCGGACGAAGGCGCTCATGAACCGCCCCTCCACCGCGGGCGCGACGGCGTCCACGTCCACCCCCGAGGCGGCCAGGAAGGCGCGCGCGTCCTCGATGTCGTAGACGCGCGTGGGCTCGATGTCGACGTCCTCGAAGCCCGCTTCGGAGAGGAGGCGGCGGAACTCGCCCTCCTCCAGCGCCCCGGCCACGCACCCCACCCACAGCTCCACGCTCCGCCGCACCTCCGCCGGGACCTCGCCGCGCACCACCACGTCGGAGACGGCGAAGCGGCCCCCCGGCCTCAGCACGCGGAACGCCTCGGCCAGCACCCGCCGCTTGTCGGCCGAGAGGTTGACGACGCAGTTGGAGATGATGACGTCGACCGACGCGTCGGGGAGGGGGACGCGCTCGATCTCGCCCTTGAGGAACTCGACGTTCTCCACCCCGGCCGCCGCCTGGTTGCGCCGCGCCAGCGCCAGCATCTCGTCGGTCATGTCGAGCCCGTACGCCTTCCCCGCGGGCCCCACCCGCCGCGCCGAGAGGAGGACGTCGATCCCGCCCCCCGAGCCCAGGTCGAGGACCGTCTCGCCCTCGCGGAGCTCCGCCAGCGCCGTGGGGTTGCCGCACCCCAGCGACGCCAGCACCGCCCCCGCCGGGAGCCCCGACGTCTCCGACGCCGCGTAGAGGTCGCGGGTGATCGGGTCGTCGCTCCCGCCGCAGCACGCCGTCCCGCACCCGCACCCCTCGCCCCCCTCCACGCGCCGCGCCGCCTCGCCGTAGCGCTCGCGCACCGTCGCGCGGAGCGCCTCGCCCCGGTCCGCCGCCGCGCCCGCCGCGGGCTCCAGCGTCGCCGTCGCCGTCCCGCCGCAGCAGGTCGTCTCGCAGCACGCGCCGCCGTTCTCGATCGTGCTCATCCCATCCTCCCGTGTTCTGGCATCAATAAAACTTGATGCGTCAGGTGAAAAAAAAGCGGGCGACCCCACGTCACCCGCAGCACTTCGACCCGCCCGAGCTCTCCGCGTCCTGGCGCACGCCGGCCACGAAGCCCTCGACCTCCGCGAAGGCCTCGGCGTTGAGCGAATAGAAGGCCCAGCGCCCCTCGCGGCGGTCGTCGACGATCCCGGCCTCCTTGAGCGTCTTGAGGTGGAACGACAGGAGCGACTGCCCCGCGTCGATCGCCTCCTGGAGGTCGCACACGCACCGCTCGCCCCCCCGCAGCAGCTCCACGATGCGGAGCCGCTTCTCGTCGGAGAGCGCCCGGAAGAGCTTCGCCATGCGCCCCGTCGGCGCGGAGGTCCAGGTCGTCATGGGTGAGAGTATATATCAATGTGGGTTGATGAGTCAAGTGCGACGGACGGAGGGGACAGGGGACAGGGGACAGGGGACAGGGGACAGCGGGCGG
>DATACF010000179.1:0-8066 GCA_036259235.1 Longimicrobium sp.
GGCGCGCGATCGGGCTCCCTCCGTGCCCCCCGTGTCCCCTGTGAGAGACTTCCGGGCGGAGCTTTCCCACGCGAAGGAGCGGAGGGATCGCGAAAGTGGCCGGATCGCCCCGCTTGTGCGGAAAATCCGGCGGGTTTAGGATCTACGCACACGAACCAACGCCGGTCGCCCGCCACCGTTCCGCGCCGCTCGTTGCCACGGAGGCGGGGCCCACCCTTCCACGCAGGGAGAGACGCATGCGGAAGCTGAAGCTGCACCTGGAGGAGCTGGCCGTGGAGTCGTTCGCCACGCACGGCGCCGGGGACGGGGACGGGACGGTGCGCGCGCACGAGATCTCGGGGGCGCGCCCGGCCTCGTACTGCTTCTGCTCGGAGCGCCCCGACTCCATCTGCCTCTGCACCGCGGAGGCCGACGCCGACACCGTCGCCGCCGTGGCGGGCCCGACGATCGAGCCCTACTCGTGCACCCCGATCTTCTGAGGAGGAGGCGCCCCATGAAGAAGCTCGCGCTGGAGCTGGACGCGCTCGAGGTGGAATCGTTCGCCACCGTCGAGGAGGACGCGGAGCGGGGGACGGTGGAGGCGCGCGAGTCCGACCCTTCGGCCGTGTACCCGTACTGCACGCTCCGCTGCAAGACGCAGCTGACGTACTGTCCCTGCACGCCCTGATCGTCGGATCGGACGACGAAAAGAAGAAGGTCTCACGCAGAGAAGCAGAGTCAGCAGAGAAACCCCTCTGCCGACTCTGCTTCTCTGCGTGAGATTTTCTTTTTTTGCTTTTCCGTCAGTGGCCCGTCGAGCCGAAGCCACCCGCGCCGCGCCCGCTCTCGCCCAGCTCGGCGGCCTCGACGACGTCGGGGACCTCGAAGCGGGCGAAGACGAGCTGCGCGATCCGCGTCCCGCGGGGGATGGGGACGGGCTCGGAGCCGGCGTTCCAGACGATGACCCGGAGCTCGCCGCGGTAGTCGGGGTCGATGGTGGCCGGCGAGTTGGGGAGGGTGAGCCCGTGGCGGAGGGCCAGCCCCGAGCGGGGGCGGACCTGGCACTCCACGTCGGGGGGGAGCTCGATCTCCAGCCCCGTGGCCACCAGCCGCCGCTCGCCGGGGGCGAGGACGAAGTCGGGCTCGGCCGAGGCGACGTCGAACCCCGCCGACCCCGCCGTCTGCCTCGCGGGGAGGGGGAGGTCGGGGTTGGAGGGGAGGCGCCGGAAGCGGACGCTGAGGCTCACGGCGCCACCCCCTTCCGCCGCTCCCACCGCCCCGCTTCGGGGGTGTCGAAGACCACGTGCACCCCCGGCACCCGCGGGAGGACGGAGACCACGATCTGCCGCCCGCTCGTGACGTCGGTGAACGAGACCGCCCGCCCCGCCCGCCCCAGCTCGGCCGCCGCGCAGAGGGTGGGCGCCGGCGTCCCGAAGGCGCGCTCCTCGCGGAGGAGCCCCGGCCAGCGCTGCTGCACCTCGGCCGCGAAGGTCTCCTGGAGGAGGACGCAGTCGAGCCCGCTCGACTCGCCCCCCGTGTACGAGCCCCGCAGCAGCCCCTCGCGCGGGTGGACGTAGAACGCCTTCAGCACGCCGTACCCCGCCAGCGAGTCCTCGTAGAGCATCCCCACCACCCCCTCGTGGTACGCCTGCGACCGGAACGGCGCCCCCAGCCGCGCCACGATGGAGTCGCGCGGCGCCCCCCACCGGAACCCCGCGAACGCCGGGACCTTCGCCGTGTCCGCCGCCGCGTCGCGCGCGGCCGCGTCTCTCCCGCCCCCGTCTCCGCAGGCGGGGAGGGTCAGGAGCAACGCGACGGCGAAGAGGCGGAGGCGCATGAGGGGACAGGGGACAGGGGACAGCCTGCGGGAGGTCGGGCGCGGGGGACGGGCGGCGGGGCGTGGGGAACGAAGCGGGGACAGCCCGCGCGGAAGAACCGTGCTTGCTGTCCCCTGTCCCCTGTTCCCTGTCCCCTGCCGTCCGGATCAGCTGGCCCGCAGGACCTCGTCGACCGGCGTCAGCGGGAGGTCGAAGGCCTCGGCGACGCCGGGGTAGACGACCTTCCCCTGGACGACGTTGAGCCCCAGGAGGAGGGCGCGGTCGCGGCGGCACGCCTCCTCCCACCCCAGCTTCGCCAGGCGCGCGGCGTAGGGGAAGGTGGCGTTGGTGAGCGCCAGCGTGGAGGTGCGCGGCACCCCGCCCGGCATGTTCGCCACGCCGTAGTGGATGACGCCGTCGACCTCGTAGATCGGGTTCTCGTGCGTGGTCGGGCGGATCGTCTCGACGCACCCGCCCTGGTCGACCGCCACGTCGACGATCACGGCGCCCTTCTTCATCAGCTTCAGGTCGTCGCGCTTGACCAGCTTCGGCGCCTTGGCGCCCGGGAGGAGGACGGCGCCCACCACCAGGTCGGCGTCCTCCAGCCGCTCCAGGACGTTGTGGCGGTTGCTGTAGATCATCTCGACGTTGGCCGGCATCACGTCGGAGAGGTAGCGGAGCCGCTCGAGCGAGAGGTCGAGGATGGTGACGCGGGCCCCGAAGCCCGCCGCCATCTTCGCCGCGTTGATCCCCACCACCCCGCCGCCGATGATCAGCACGTTGGCCGGCGCCACGCCCGGGACGCCGCCCAGGAGCATCCCGCGGCCGCCGTAGTACTTCTCGAGGTACTTGGCCCCCGCCTGGATCGCCATCCGCCCCGCCACCTCGCTCATGGGCGTCAGGAGCGGGAGCTCGCCGCTGGGGAGCTGCACCGTCTCGTACGCCACCGCCACGCTCCCGGTGTCGATGATGGCGCGGGTCAGCGTCTCGTCGGCGGCGAAGTGGAAGTAGGTGAAGAGGAGCTGGTTCTCGCGGATCCGCGGGTACTCGACGGGAATCGGCTCCTTCACCTTCATGATCATCTCCGCGCGGGCCCACACCTCCTCGACGTCGAGGAGCTGGGCGCCCACCGCCGCGTACTGCTCGTCCTCGAAGCCGCTCCCGAGCCCGCCGCCCGCCTCCACGAGGACGGTGTGGCCGGCCTGGACCAGCGCCTCGGCGCCCGCGGGCACCAGCGCGATGCGGTTCTCGTTGGTCTTGATCTCCTTCGGGACTCCGATAATCATCGTCAGGTCGGTCTTCAGCTGTTTGGAGAAGGCTCCCGCGCATGGACGAGCGGGCGGGCGCACAATATGGCACGCCCGCCCCCGTTTGGCGAGACTGAGCGCGAATCAGTCCACGGAGCGGCCCCTGCGGCGCGACGGCCGGTTCGGATCTACCAGGGGCATAAAGCTTGTGCCATCAGGGCGAAGGCGGCTAGCTTGCCCCACGGAAACCCTGAGCACCGCTCGTTTCTCGCCACGCGCGAGCCATCTCTCCGGCACTCCGCGCGCCTCTCCCCCTCCCCGCGCCCCCCGGCGCACTTCTCCCGGACCGTCATGCGAGATTCCTTCGGACCCCGCGTGAGGGGCACGGCGCGCGCCGCCGTGCTGGCCTCGCTCCCGCTCCTGGCCGCCGCCTGCGACGACGGCACCTCCCCGCGCGGGCGCGAGCCGCTCCCGGTCCCGTCGAACGCCGTGGCCATCCTCCGCTGCGAGGCCACCGTGGCGACCCGCGCCCTCGCGTGCGCCCCGGCGGACGGCGCCACCGGCGACGCCAGCGGCGCCCTGCAGATCGTGGGCGGCCAGGGGACCTACGTCCGCCTGACCTCCACCGGCGTGACGTACGCGGCCGGGGTGTTCTCGTTCAACACGACGGTGCAGAACCTCACCAGCCAGGCGATGGGGACGGCCGACGGCGCCACGCCCCACGCCGACGGCGTCCGCGTCTTCTTCCAGAGCGGCCCCAGCGCCACCGGCGGGAACGGCACCATCACGGTGGCCAACGCCACCGGCACCGGCGACTTCACCGGCACCGGCCAGCCCTACTTCCAGTACGGCGGCGCCGAGCTGGGCGCCGACGGGATCCTGGCCTCCAGCGAGACGTCCTCGGCGAAGAGCTGGCAGCTGAACGTCCCCGCCACCGTCACCACCTTCTCCTTCACGGTGTACGTGGCCACGGAGACGGCCGCGGCGGGGCCGCTCACCAGCATCGCGCCGCAGGTCACGGCGATCTCGCCGAACCCGCTCGTCCCCGGCGCCACGGCCACGATCACCGGCGTCAACTTCAACGCGACCCCGGCGAGCAACGCCGTCACCATCGGCGGGCGCGCGGCCACCGTCACCGGGGGGAGCGCCACCCAGCTGACCGTCACCGTCCCCTGCGTCTCCAGCGGGAGCAAGGCGGTCAACGTGACCACCGGCGGAATGAAGGGGGCCGACTTCGCCCACCCGCTCCAGGTGGCGCAGCGCTCGGTGGGGGTCGGCCAGGCGCTGGTGCTGACCAGCGCGAGCGACTCGCACTGCAACGAGCTCCCGGCCACGAACGCCGCCTCGCGCTACATCGTGGCGGTCTTCAACGCCAGCACGTCGCCGTCGAACAACTCGCCGTCCCAGCTCTCGGCCGACATGCCCGGCGCGGAGCCGGCGCTCTCGGCCAGCCGGGCGCCGGTGTCGGCGAACGTGGTGGCGGCGCGCCAGCACCTCTCGCTCGACGAGCACATGGACGCGGCGCGACAGGAGGCCGCCGACCGGCGCCACATGGAGATCCTGGAGAAGAACCGCCAGGAGAACGAGCGGCTGCGCGCCCACTTCCGCAACGTCGGCAGCTCCCCCGACCGCCTGCGCAAGGCCGGGCTCAACCGCAACGTGGTCGCGGGCGACCCGCCGCTCACCCGCACCTTCCGGGTGGCGAACATCAACGGCTCGTTCTGCAACAGCTTCTACGTGGTGAGCGCCACGCGCGTCTACTACGACGGCAAGGTGGCCATCTACGAGGACGACGCCACCCCCGACGCCTTCAAGTCGTCGCTGAGCGCCGCCATGGCGGCCAACTACCAGAACATCGGCGACCAGTTCAACGCCGACATGGAGCCGGTGGTCCGCAACAACTTCGGCGACGTCCTGCGGCGCGACGACGTCACCGACAACAACGACGTCCTGGTGGCGCTCTTCACCCCCCGGCTCAACACCTCGTTCGCGAACGTGGCCGGCTTCGTGGTCAGCTGCGACCAGTATCCGAACGACGACGCCAGCACCCCGGCGGTGGGCGGCCCGTACACCGGGACGGGGACGAACGGCTCCAGCAACTTCGGCGAGTACTTCTACGCCTACCAGCCGGTGACGGACGCCCTGGGGTACACGGGGAACACGCCCCAGAACTGGTTCCGCACCATCCGCTCGACCTTCATCCACGAGAGCAAGCACGTGGCGTCGATGGCCGCGCGCGCGGCCAACGGGGCGCCCCAGGAGGCGGGGTGGCTGGAGGAGGGGACGGCGCGCCACTCCGAGGAGCTGTGGATCCGCAACGAGGTCGACGGGATGGCCTGGAAGGGGAACCACGGGTACGGGAGCGCCGCCGACCCGAAGAACATCTACTGCGACGTGCGCCCCGAGGGCTTCCCCGAGTGCCTCACCAACCCGCTCCGGCCGGCCAACGGGCTCAACCGGCACTTCGGGTCGCTGTACACGCACATGGCGGCCACCAACGCCCGGCTCCTGTCGCCCTTCGGCGCCACGGCCAACGACAACGCGTCGTACTACTACGCGATCTCGTGGTCGCTGGTGCGCTACGCCATCGACCGCTACGGCGCCTCGGACGCGGCGTTCCTGACGGCGCTGACCAACTCGACGACGACGGGGCCCACCAACCTGGCGGCGCGGGCGAACGTGTCGATCGACCAGCTCCTGGGCGGGTGGGCGCTGTCGCTGGCGGCCGACGACCACCCGCTCCTGGCGGGCCCGGCCAACCCCGACATCCAGTTCCCCACCTGGAACATGCGGAGCATCTTCGCGGGGTACAACGCGGACTTCTCGTCGGGGGGGTCGTTCCTCCAGGTATATCCGGCGGTCCCGGCGCAGTTCTCCTTCGGGAGCTTCACCACCCCCGCGATCACCACCCTGCGGGGCGGCGGCGTCCTCTGGTACGAGATCTCGGGGACGCAGACCGCGGCGCAGCTCCTCCGGCTGGAGAACAACGGGGGCAGCTTCCCGTCGTCGAACCTGCGGCTGGCGGTCGCCCGCCTGCAGTAGGACGGTGATCCGCCTCGCGCTGACGGCCCTCCTCGCGCTCGCTCCGGCGTGCGCGAGGGGGGCCGCCCCGTCTCCGGGCGCGGACTCCGCGGCCGTCCCCGCCGCCGACACCCTCCGCGGGACGCTGGACGTGGTGGGGTCGGAGCCGGCGACGTGGGTGGTGCTGCGGACCGGCGGCGGGCGCCGCGACGTCGCCCTCCTGGGCGACCGCGCGGTCCTCGGCCGCCTCGCGGGGCTGGAGGTGGCCGTGTGGGGCGCCCCCGAGCGCCCCGGCGTCTTCCGGGTGGAGCGCTTCGAGGTGCGCGCCTCCGGCGGCGTCTCCGCCGTGGACGGGGTGCTGGCCCGCCAGGGCGCCGGGTGGGTGCTGGTGACCCACGGCGGACGCCGCCTCCCGGTGGCCCGCCTCCCCGCGGCGCTGGAGGGGATGGAGGGGGCGCGGGTGTGGCTCGCCGGACCCCTCGACCGTGACCCGGATTCGTCGGGCGTGATCGCGGAGGCGCCAGGGCGGTAGACGGGTTCGGAAGAGATCGGTGGATGGAAGACGCGAAGGCCGCGGTCCCGCTCGGGGCCGCGGCCTTCCGCTCTCGTTCTGGGCCAGGCGACGACGGGTCTCACGCAGAGGGAGCAGGGGAAGCAGAGAAACCCCTCTGCTCTCCCCGCCGACCCTGCGTGAAATTCGCTTTCAGGTGCCTTGCCGCGGCGGGAAGCGGCGGAGGAAGGCGGCGGCGAAGGGGGAGCGCTCCACCTGGGCGGCGTCGAGCGGGTTGCCCCACCAGAGCCCCTCGCTGTTGGCGAGGAGGATGAGCGTCAGCCGCTCGTCGGGGAGCTTGAGGTAGAGGGCGGAGTACGCCTTCTCCCACCACCCGGAGTGCCAGGCGAGGCGGCGCCCACTGTGCCCCTGGACGTACCAGCCGACGCCGTACGGGAGCGTCCGGCCGTCGCTCGACCGTCCCGGACGCCACATCTCGGCCTTCGAGGCCTCGGTGAGGAGGCGGCCGTCGTCGAGGGCGAGGTCGAAGCGCGCCAGGTCGGCGGCGGTGGAGACCACCCCGCCCGCGGCCCCGTCGCCCTGCGGGGGCGGCGGCGGCGAGGGGACGAAGCGGCCGGCGGAGTCGACGTGGTACGGCTTCGCGAGGGCGGAGTCGAGCGCGGGCGGGAGCGGGAGACGGCGGTTGATGCGGGCCGAGCGCGTCATCCCCGCGGGGGCGAGGACGTGCTCGGCGACGAGGTCGGAGAAGGCGCGCCCGGTGACCTCCATGATGGGCCGCGAGGCCCAGGAGAAGGAGATCGGGTTGTAGAGGAAGCGCTCGCCCGGCTCTCCGTTGGCCCGCATCCCGAGGACGTGGCGGAGGGTGAGCGGGGTGTCGCAGCGGTAGTCGGCGAAGAAGACGCGCGGCCCCTCGTCGCGCATGGCGGCGCAGAACTCGGCCCAGTCGCGGTATGACGACATCGGCCGGTCGAGGTCGAGCACCCCCCGCTCCACCAGCCGCAGCGCGACGACGCCGGAGATCGGCTTGGAGACGGAGGCGACGTTGAACGGCGTGTCCTCGGTGACGGGGACGCGCGCCTCCACGTCGGCCCACCCGAAGCCGCGCGCCAGCGCCACCCGTCCGTCGCGCACCACCGCGACCGCGAGCCCGGGAATGCCGTGCGCCTGCCGGAGCGAGTCGAGCTCGGCCGCGAAGGCCGCGAGGTCCGGATCGGTCACGGGCGCCTGCGCGGCGGCGGGGGCGGCGAGGCACGCGGCCGCCAGCGCCGCGCATCGGAGGGAAGTCGTGTTCATGGGAAGGGGTACGGCGGCGGGGGGAGATGGGTTTCGGCGCATGCCGCGGCTCCGGCGCGGGGCCCTCACCCGGCTCGCTTAGGGCTAGGCTCGCCACCCTCTCCCGTTCCGGGGACGTTTCGCTCGGTGCGCGTGGCGGACGGCGGCGTGGAGGAGAGCTCGTAAGTCGCGGATCGGTTTGAAGTTCTCCCCTCCCCC
>DATACF010000180.1:0-7358 GCA_036259235.1 Longimicrobium sp.
AACGCGCAACCCGTTCACGCCGAACGGGTTGCGCGCGGATCCAAGGTTTGTGGAAAACTACAGCTCCAGGGGCGAGTTTTCCCCACCGGTCGCGGCCGGGATCGCCCGCGGAGGCGGGGCTTCCGAGCCGTCGAGCATCCGCACCTGGCCGTTGAAGCGGGCCCCCTCCTCGAGGTGGAGGTGCTGGACGCGTGCGCGGATCTCGCCCTCGATGTCGCAGGTGGCCTGGAGCTCCAGCCGGCTCTCGGCGGTCACCGTCCCCCGCACCCGGCCGCCGATCACCGCGTCCTGGGTGACGATCTCGCCGTGGACCTCGCCCTCCTTCCCCACGACCACCGCCTTCCCGGCGCGGAGCGTCCCCTCCACGCGCCCCTCCACCCGCACCGTCCCCTCGGTGACCAGGTCGCCGACGATCGTCATCCCGGGGCCGATGATCGACATCGACCCCGCGTCGCCGGCGCGGACCGCCGGACCGGTTGCACGCGCCACGCTCGCTCCTCCGCCGTTCTTCTTGCCGCCGCCGAACATCGCCATGCCTGCTCCCCCCTACTCCGGGTCTCCGACCAGCCCCCGCGGGTCCACGGGGCGTCCGTCCTTGCGAATCTCGAAATGCAGGTGCGGGGCGGTGGACACCCCCGTGCTCCCGCTGAGCGCGATCACCTGCGCCGCCTGCACCCGCTCGCGCGCCCGCACCAGGAGCGACGACGCGTGCCCGTACACCGACTCGTACCCGTCGTCGTGCCCGATGCGGACGAAGCGGCCGTACACCGGGTCGTCGCCCGCCTCCAGCACCGTCCCCGCCCCGGCCGCCAGCACCCGCGACCCCGCCGCCACGGCGATGTCGATCCCCGGGTGCCCGCGCCGCCCGGTCCCGCGCGTCACGTACCCCCGCCGCGCCAGCGGCCACGTCCGCGGGAGCGCCATCGCCGTCGTCGAGTCGTCCTTCGCCTCCGGCACCGGCCCCTCCGCCGCCCCCCCCGCCGCCGAGTCGGCGCCGACGTTGTCGAGGGGCGGGAGCTCGCCGCGGAGCATGACCTCGATCTGCCGGTAGCGCGCCTCCATCCGGGCCACCGTGCGGGTGAGCTGCTCCACCCGCTGCCGCTCGCGCTGGAGCGAGGCGATCTCGCGCTTGAGCCCCGGGATCCGCGCCGACTGCGCCGCCAGGTAGAACCACGACGCCGCCATCAGGAAGAGCGCCACCCCGACGCCGATCCCGGCGAAGAGCGCGATCCGCAGCGTCCGGTACGGGATCTCCCACGTCCGCGTGCTCAGCTCCGCGTCCCCGCGGTGCGGGATGACGACGAACGTCATCCGCCGGTCGTCACGTGCCATCGAACTACACAGTGCGTGGGTGCGTGAGTGCGGAAGCGCGTGGGCGGCCGCGCGCGGGAGAGCCCGCCGCGCGCCGCCGCCGAAGCGCACTCACGCACTCACGCACTTCCGCACTCCTCTTCATCGCTCCTCTTCCGAGCCCAGGATCAGCTCCAGGACGCGGTCGAAGTCGTCGGCGTTGTAGAACGGGATCTCGATCCGGCCGCTCTTTCCGCTCTGGAGGCGGATGCGGACGGCGGTCCCCAGCTTCCGCTGGAGCTCGGCCTCCAGGTGGCGGACGTTGGGGTCGTCGGCCGGCTCGCGCACCGCCGCCGCCGAGCGGGGGGTGGCGGGGGTGGGGTCGCCCCGGAGGGCGCGGACGCGCTCCTCGACGGTGCGCACCGACATCCCCGCCTGCGCCGCCTGGCGGGCCACGTCGGCCATCAGCCGCTCGTCGTCGAGCCCCAGGAGGGCGCGGGCGTGGCCCATCGACAGGTCGCCCTCGTTCACCATCCGCTGCACCGACGCGGGGAGCGAGAGGAGGCGGAGGAGGTTGGCGACCGTCGAGCGCTCGCGCCCCACGCTCTCGGCCACCTCCTGCTGCGTGAAGCCGAACTCGTCGATCAGCTGCTTGTAGCCGGTGGCCTCCTCCAGCGGCGAGAGGCCGGCGCGCTGCACGTTCTCGACGATGGCCAGCACCAGCATGGCCCGGTCGTCGATCTCGCGGACCACCACCGGAACCTGCGTCCACCCCAGCCGGCGGATGGCCCGCCAGCGGCGCTCCCCCGCGATCAGCTCCCAGTCGGCCCCCGCCGGCGTGCTCTCGGTGGCCGGGCGGACGACGAGGGGCTGGAGGAGCCCGTTGACCCGGATCGACTCCTCCAGCTCCGCCAGCTGCTCGGGAGCGAACTCGCGGCGGGGCTGGAAGGGGTTGGGGGCGATCCGCGCGGTCGCGACCTCGCGCACCCCCTCGCCGGCCGCGGCGGCCTGTTCGGTGGCGACGAACTCGCCGAGGAGGGCGTTGAGCCCCTTCCCCAGCCGGGGCTTCCGGGTCGACACGGCTTACTCCCCCCCGGCCGCGGCGGCCGCCGCCGGCGCGCCGCCCTGCCCGGCCGCCTTCCCCCGCCCGTTCCGCGCGATGACCTCCTTGGCGAGCCCCAGGTAGCTCTTGGCCCCCACCGAGAGGACGTCGTAGAGGACGATCGGCTTCCCGAAGCTCGGCGCCTCGGCGATGCGGACGTTGCGGGGGATGGTGGTGCGGTAGACCTTGGGCCCGAAGTACTCCTTCGCCTCCTCGGCCACCTGGCGCGAGAGGTTGAGCCGCGAGTCGTACATCGTCAGCAGCACCCCCTCGATCTGGAGCGCCGGGTTCAGGTTCTTCTGCACCAGCGTGACGGTGTTCAGGAGCTGCGACAGCCCCTCCAGCGCGTAGAACTCGCACTGGATGGGGATCAGCACCGAGTCGGCCGCGGCCAGCGTGTTCAGCGTCAGGAGCCCCAGCGAGGGCGGGCAGTCGATCAGGATGAAGTCGTAGCGGTCGCGCACGGCGTCGACGGCGCGGCGGAGGATGGTCTCGCGGTTCTTCCGCCCCACCAGCTCCACCTCGGCGCCCACCAGGTCGCGGGTGGCGGGGAGGACGTCGAGGTAGGGGAAGTGAACCTGCGGGACGATCACCTCCTCCATCGGCGCCTCCTCCAGGAGGACGTCGTAGATGGAGCGCTCGACCTCGTCCTTGTCGATCCCCAGCCCGCTGGTGGCGTTCCCCTGCGGGTCGGTGTCGATGACGAGCGTCTTCTTCTCGGCGACGGCGAGGCACGCACCGAGGTTGATCGCGGTGGTGGTCTTCCCGACGCCGCCCTTCTGGTTCGCGATGGCGATGATGCGCGACACGCCCGTCCTCGTGGAGCTCGGGGGATCAGGGGGTGGAGAGGTGATGGTTCGGGAATATACCGGTACGCGGAACGTTCGTCCAGCAATCCGCGCCCGAGGGAATGTTCCACGTGGAACAATTCACCCTCGTTTGTCTCTCACACCATAAGAACGAATCTCCGCAAGGGGCACGAAAGCAGACGAGCGCTCCCGGGTGCGAAGAACGCAGTTCTTCGCACTTCGCGTCCTCAACGTCTGCAGTAGCCGGTGCCGCGCGTCGTATCACCGGGGCCGTGGCGGCCACACACCATAAGGGGGCGAACACCCGCGCGAGGCGGGTGCCGGCTCAAGCGAGAGCCGTCCCAGATACACGTTGGGCACCAACACCAGGGCTTCCCAATCAGAGGGGAGACTTGTCCCGCAGTCAGTGAGAGACGGGGGCTTGCCCGGTGTGGCCACTGCCGTGGTGAATCCTACGCGCGCTTCGGCTTGCTCAGCTTGACACCGCGGAAGGTGTCGTCGTACTCGACGTCGTCCTTGAGCACGTGGAAGACGATCCGCGCCAGCTCCTTGCGCACCCACGCACGGGCGAGGGGCGTGTTCTTCCTCCGCAGCTTCTTCCGGTACGCCGCGGTGACCTCGGGGTAGTGCTGGATCGCGCGGACGGCCGCGTGGCTGAAGGCGAGCTTCAGGTACCGGTTCCCCGCCCACGAGCGCCGGTTCCGGGTGCGCTCCGCGGAGTTGTCGGAGCCGGGGACCAGGCGGCAGTAGGAGAAGAACTTCCGCTCCGTCTCGAAGCGCGCGATCCCGTTGATCTCCAGGTAGAGCGTCCAGGCGGTCAGGCGACCGATCCCCGGGATGCGGCGCAGCCGGCGGACGTCCTCGTTCGGCTTCAGATCGCGGTGGATGCGCTTGACCAGCGCCTTGATCTGCGCATCCAGGACCGCGATCTGCTCCCGCTGGAAGGCGGCCTGCATCCGGGCGAGCTCCGGCAGCGCATCCACCGATGCGCGGTTGTACTTCTCCAGCAGCCGCGCGATGCTGTTCAGCGACGCCGTGCGCTTCTCCACCAGCTGGAGGCGCGTGCGAAGCAGGTCGCGCAACCCGCGGAGCTCGGGCGAGATCACGTGCGCCTCCGGGACCAGGTCCAGACGCAGCATCGTCAGCAAGGTACGCGCGTCGACGCCGTCCGTCTTCACCTTGGCCGCGGTGATCGCCTTCACCCGCGCAGGGTGCGCCAGCTTCAGCTCCGCGCCTTCCTCGCGCAGGACGTCGGCTACCCAGTACCACGCGCCGGTCGCCTCGACGACCACCCGATTGCGACTCCCCGGCCACTGCCTCAAGTAGGCGATGAGGGCTCGCTCGGTAGCCGGCATGCGGCTCTCTTTCACCGGGGCCTCCCCATCCGCGCGCATCGTGGCCACTTGCAGGACGCGCTTGTGCAGGTCGATTGCGTGGAGCATCATCGGAGCCTCCGTCGCTGAAGGTGAAGGGTGCCCTTCAGCTTGGCTCGCGGGCCGGCGTTCTGGAAGTATCAGGGGGCACGGAGAACACGGGGGGACTGCAACGGCAACGGCAGGTCTCACGCAGAGGAGCAGAGTCAGCAGAGGAACTGCATGGGGTTCTCTGCGACTCTGCTCCTCTGCGTGAGACCATGCAGTTCGCCGTTCAGACGCCCGCGATATCGACGGCGGCGGCGCGGCGCTTCCGGACCTCCATCACCAGGTTCTGGAGGTCGCTGGGGGAGACGCCGGGGACGCGCGAGGCCTGGGCGAGGGTGGCGGGGCGCACGCGCTCCAGCTTCTGCCGCGCCTCGAAGGAGAGCGACACGAGGTCGGGGTAGGGGAGGTCGTGGGGGAGCGCGAAGTCGGCCTGGCGCTGGAGGGCGTCGGCGCGCTCGCGCTCCTTGGCCAGGTACCCCTCGTACTTCAGCTCCATCTCGGCCGAGACCAGCGCCTCGCGGAGCGCCGTCTCGTCGCCCCCGGGGGCGCCGGGGACGGCGGCCATCAGCGCCTCGGCGGCGACGCCCGGGCGCTTGAGAAGCTGGTGGAGGCGGGTGGGCTCGCGCACCGGCGTGCTCCCCGCCGCCTCCAGCACGGGGTTCACCTGCGCGGGTGCCGCGCTCGTCCCCCGCAGCCATCCGTCCAGCCGCTCGACCAGCTCCAGCCGCGCCTCCAGGGCCGCGCGCTGCGCGTCGGTCAGCAGCCCTCGCGCGGCGGCGATGGGCCCCAGCCGCTGGAGGGCGTTGTCCTGGCGGAGGACGAGACGGAACTCGGCGCGCGAGGTGAAGAGGCGGTACGGCTCGTCCGTCCCCTTGGTCACCAGGTCGTCGGCGAGGACGCCGATGAAGGCCTGGTCGCGCTCCAGGGTCAGCGGCTCGCGATCCAGCGCGGCGAAGGCGGCGTTGGCGCCGGCCAGCACCCCCTGGCCCGCGGCCTCCTCGTACCCCGTCGTCCCGTTCACCTGCCCGGCCAGGTAGAGCCCGCCCAGCGCCTTGCTCTCCAGCGTGGGGCGGAGCTGGTGGGGCGGGTAGTAGTCGTATTCGATGGCGTACCCCACCTTGGTCATCCGCACCCGCTCCAGCCCCGGGATGGTGCGCAGCATCGCCAGCTGCACGTCGGCGGGGAGGGAGGTGGAGAGGCCGTTGACGTACATCTCCGTCGTCTCCAGCCCCTCCGGCTCCAGGAAGACCTGGTGGCGCGCGGCGTCGGGGAACTTGACGATCTTGTCCTCGATGGAGGGGCAGTAGCGCGGCCCCCGCCCCGAGATCTCGCCCCCGTAGAGCGCCGAGTCGCCCAGGTGGCCGCGCACCAGGTCGGCCAGCGGCGCCCCCGTCCAGGTGATCCAGCAGGAAAGCTGCGGCAGCAGCGGCGCGCGCTCGTACACCGACAGCCGGTACTCCGGCGCCTCCCCCGGCTGCTCCTCCGTCCGCGAGAAGTCGACCGAGCGCCCGTCGATCCGCGGCGGCGTCCCCGTCTTGAAGCGCGCCACCTCCAGCCCCAGCGCCTCCATCTGCTCCGCCAGCCGCACCGACGGCGGGTCGCCCGCGCGCCCGGCGGGGACCCCCTCCGCGCGCCCCACGTGGATCCGGCCGCGGAGGAAGGTGCCCGCGGTGAGGACGACGGCGCGCGCGTGGAAGGTGAAGCCGCTCTCCGTCCGCACCCCCGCCACGCGCCCGCCCTCGAGGAGGAGCGAGCCGACCATCCCCTGGAAGAACTCCAGCGTATCGTACCGCTCCAGGATGGAGCGCGCGGCGCGGGGGTAGAGCCCCCGGTCGCACTGCGCGCGGGGGGCCCAGACGGCGGGGCCCTTGGAACGGTTCAGCATCCGGAACTGGATGCGCGCGCGGTCGGTGGCGAGCCCCATCACCCCGCCCAGCGCGTCGACCTCGCGCACCACCGTCCCCTTCGCCACCCCGCCGATGGCCGGGTTGCAGCTCATCTGCCCGATGGCCTCCAGGTTGGCGGTCACCAGCAGGGTGCGCGCGCCCACCCGCGCCGAGGCCGCCGCCGCCTCCACGCCCGCGTGCCCCCCCCCCACCACGATCACGTCGAACCGGTTCTCCATCGTCTGCTGCTTCCGACTGCTGGGTGAAGAGGACTGCGTTCGCCGATGCTTGCTCTACTACCAATAATAATACTGTCGATAATACTGTGTGGCGCGCGACTCGGTACCGGGGCGGACGGCATGTGTTCCACGTGGAACATTCCCGGCCGCCAGAACGGCGAACGGCAACGGCAACGGCAACTGCAACGACGGCTCTGGGCATGTCCCTCCGCTGCGCTCCGGGCCGGGCTGCGGGCCGCGTAGGAAACGATACCACCGTTTCCAACGCGGCGAACCCCCTGGCGACTCCGCGCATTCCTCCGCATCTCCGCCCCTCGACGTCCCCCTTCGCATTCCTCCCGCCAGGGTCTACGCCCTTCGGGCCCGCATCCCTCATGCAACGGCGCAGGCGCGTCAGCTTCAGCTCACTGGGCGAACTGACGTCGCATGCCTCGGCCGCGGTGGCCCCCACCCCCGACCCCTCCCCGCTTCGCGAGGGAGGGGAGCACTTCATCTTGATCCGCGATGGAACCGGCTCTCCCCCCACACCATTGTCGCCCCCACCCCCCCACGCACTCACGCACTCACGCACTCAGGACTCAGGACTCAGCCCTCCCCAAAACAGAACCTGG
>DATACF010000181.1:0-4701 GCA_036259235.1 Longimicrobium sp.
CTCCGGCGCGAGGAGACCGCCTCGCCATGAAGCCGCTCACGCAGTTCCACACTCACGCACTCACGCACTTCCATGCTCTCCCTCACGCCGTCACCACCTGCACGTCGAGGAAGTCCTCGACCTCGCGCCGGGGGATGAGGGCGGGCCAGTACGCCACGATCTCCTGCACCCGGGGGCGGCCGCCCGCGAAGCCGGTCACCGACGGGGGGCCGGCGAGGACGAGGGGGGCGATCTCCTTGGTGAAGCGGTCGACGGCCGCGAAGTCGGGGCCGCGGACGCTCCAGCGCACCGTCACCTCGGCCAGGTCGGCGGGGGGCGGGCCGGCGAGGGGGCCGTGGGTGGCGTTCCAGCCGACGTACTCGGTGAGGACCTCGTCGAACTTGAGGCCCAGCCGGTCGAGGCGCTCGCGGAGGACGCGGTCGGCGGCCTGGGCCTTCTCGACGGCCTCGGGCCAGGCGTAGACGAGGGTGCCGGTGGCCTTGAAGCCGTCGTTGTACGAGACGCTCACCTTCAGCATCTCGGTCGGCGGGCCGCCGCGGACGCCGTGGACGCGGACGCGGTTTGGCCCGGCGTCCTCCAGGCGGATGGTGGTGAAGTCGGCGACGGTGTCGGGGGTGATGTAGCCCTTCGGGTCGCCCATCTCGTAGAGGAGCTGCTCCTTGACCGTCCGCACCGAGACGCGCCCGCCGGTGCCCTCGTGCTTGGTGACGACGAAGGTGCCGTCGGGGGCGGCCTCGATGATCGGGTAGCCCACGCTGGCCAGGTCGGGGATGCTCCGCCAGTCGGCGAGGCAGTTGCCGCCGGAGGCCTGGGCGCCGCACTCGTTGATGTGCCCCGCGACGACGCCGGCGGCGACCTTGTCCATGTCGCCCATCCCCCACCCGAACTCGTGGATCATCGGCGCGTAGGTGAGCGCCGTATCGGTGGAGCGGCCGGTGATGACGACGTGGGCGCCCTGGCGGAGCGCCTCGACGATGGGGGCGGCGCCGATGTAGGCGTTGGCGCTCTGGACGCGGTCGAGGATGGCCGACAGCGGCTCGCCGGTCTCCATGTTCTTCAGCTCGACGCCGCGCGCCAGGAGGTCGGGGAGGCGCTCCAGGAGGTCGTCGCCGGTGACGGTGCCCACGCGGGCGCGGCCCCCCAGCCCGGCCTTGCGGGCCTCCTCGAGGACGGCGTCGCGGCACCCCACCGGGTTGACGCCCCCCGCGTTGGCGACGACGCGGATCCCGCGCTCGACGACGGCCGGGAGGATCTCGCCCATCAGCGGCACGAAGTCCCTCGCGTAGCCCAGCGCCGGGTTCCGCGAGCGCTGCTTCTGCATGATCGACATGGTGACCTCGGCCAGGTAGTCGAGCATCAGGTAGTCGATCGGGCCGCCCTCGACCTGCTGGCGCGGGGCGTCGAGCTGGTCGCCCCAGAAGCCCTGCCCGGAGGCGATGCGGATCATGGTCTTGGTCATCGGTCGAGCAGTCTGGATTCGTTATTCGAAGCGGGCGCGCGGGCCCAGGTGGCGCCGCGCGGCCTCCCGCACCCGGTCGTAGCCGCGCGCGCCGTCGAGGGCGCGCCGGGGCACCGCCACGGCCACGCCGCGGCGGGGGACGAAGAGGAGAACGCCCAGGTGCTCCTCCACGCTTTCGACCTCCGCCCACGGCAGCTCCACCGGCACCCCGGCCGCGGGCGTCCACGCGACGCCGTCGCGCCCCACGGTGAGCGTCTCCTCGCCCGTCTCGCGGAAGAGGACCCTGCGCCGGAGGGCGGGGACGGCGAAGACGACGGCGGGCGCGGCCAGGAGGAGCGTGAACCCCGCCATCCCGGCCGCTAGCCGCGCGGGGATGACCCCGCGCGCCGACGCGTAGCCGACGAGCGCCAGGAGCGCGGCGGCGAAGGCGAGCATCAGGACGGGGAAGACGCGCGCGGCCGTCGCCGCCGCGGGCCCGCCCCGCTCCAGCCGCGCCCGCGTCGTCCGCTCGCGCTCCTCGGAGGTCGCCGTGAAGCGGACCGTCACCTGCCCCGTGTCGCCGCGTGTCTTCGCCATGCCCTTCCGGAGATCGCCGTCCGCGGGGATGCGTCAGCTTCTCTCAGCAATTCGAGGTGCCACTCGCGCGGCACCTCGCGTCCGGAACCCGATTTCGTCCGCTCTCGCCGGACGCTTCGTCCTACGCCGGCCCCAGCACGTCCTCCACACGGACCTCGCGCCCGCCCAGCGCGGGAGAGGCCCACGATTCGCCGCGCGTGTATTCCCGAACGTCCACGTACTCGCCGCCGACTGGGTTCAGGTGGACCACGACGAGCGACTGGTTCACGTCCACCAGCCAGTACTCCGGGATGGCGGCGCGGGCATAGAGGATCGCCTTCTCCAGGTCGCGCGACACGGAGCTGTCCGCCACCTCAACGATCAGGAGCGCGTCCCACGGCCCCGCCTGCCGCGAGCGGTAGCGGTCCTCGGTGCGGCGCAGGAGAGCGAGATCGGGCTGCGGCGCCTCGATGTCGTTGAAGCGCAGCGGGCTCTGCACGCGCAGGATGGCCCTGCCCCGCGCCCACTCGCCCAGGTACTCGGTGAGCAGGTCCACTACGTAGACGTGGCGGGGCCCGGCAGGCGTCATCCCGACGATCTCCCCGTTGACCAGCTCCGTACGCTCCCCTTCGCCCAGGACCCCCGCCTCGCCCATCTGCACCCAGTCGTCGTACGTCCAGCGGTGCGGAGTCCCGCGGCCGTTCTTCACAACGATTTCGCCTTCGATGAGCTCCGTGCCCGTCTCGGGAAGGATGCCCAGCTCTCCCAGCCGCTGGTACTCCTCGACGTTGAACAGGCGCCTCGACGGCGATGCGGACGTGTGCACGGCCACCTCCTCGGGTACTTCCGCCGACCTACAGGTGCGGCGGCAGGACGAACGCGCCCAGGTGCGGGCCCGGGTTGTTGATGGCGGTCCGGAGAGCCAGCGACAGGGCGGCGCGCGTGTCCTCGGGGAGGACGACGGCGTCGACGAAGCCGCGGGCGGCGGCGTAGCGGGCGTCGAGCTGGTGCTCGTAATCGGCGCGGACGGCGTCGATCTTCGCCTGGAGCTCGGCGTCGGGCTGCTTCCCCTGCTTCTTGAGCTCCTCCAGCTGCGTGCCGAAGAGCGCCATCACGGCCGAGTCGCCCTCCATCACCCCCATCCGGCCGGTGGGCCAGGAGAAGATGAAGTCGGGGTCGAAGCCCTGCCCCGCCATGGCGTAGTATCCCGCGCCCGACGCGTGGTTCACCGTGAGGACGACCTTGGGCACCGTGGCGGTGGCCATCGCCTCGACGAAGCGGGCGCCGGAGCGGATGATCCCCGAGTGCTCGGCCTCGGTGCCCACCATGAACCCCGAGACGTCCTGCACGAAGAGGAGCGGCGTCCCGTGGCGGCTCATGGTCTCGATGAAGAACGCCACCTTGTCGGCGCTGTCGGCATAGACGATCCCGCCGAACTTCGGCTTCCCGCCGTGCGGGTCCTTGAGCATCCCCCGCGCGTTGGCGATGACGCCCACGGGGATCCCGCAGAGCCGCGCGGTGCCGCACATCATCTCCGGCGCGTGGTCGGCCTGGAACTCGTCGAGGAGCCCGCCGTCGAGGACGCACGCCAGGAGCGCGCGCATGTCGTACGGCTGCCGGTGGTCGGCCGGGAGGATCTCGTAGAGGTCGGTCTCGGGGCGCGCGGGAGAGACCGGGGCCTCCATGGCGAGCGCCGTGGGGTGGCGCGGGAGCTCGCGGACGAGGTCGCGGATCTTCGAGACGCACGCCCGGTCGTCGGGGACGCGGTAGTGGGCCACGCCGGAGATGGCGTTGTGCGTCCAGGCGCCGCCCAGCGTCTCGGAGTCGGTGGTCTGCCCGGTGGCGCCCTTGACGAGGTTGGGGCCGCCCAGCCCCATGAAGCTCGTCCCCTCGACCATGAGGATGACGTCGGAGAGCGCCGGGAGGTAGGCGCCCCCGGCGATGCACGGCCCCATGACCGCGGCGATCTGCGGCACCTTGAGGTAGCGCCGCATCACCGAGTTGTAGTAGAAGATCCGCGACGCGCCGTACTGCCCGGGGAAGACGCCCCCCTGGTACGGGAGGTTGACCCCCGCCGAGTCGACCAGGTAGACGATCGGCACCCGGCAGCGCATGGCCACTTCCTGCGCCCGGAGGATCTTGGTGATCGTCTCGGGCCACCAGGAGCCCGCCTTGACGGTGGCGTCGTTGGCGACGACGACGACCTCGCGCCCGGCGACGGTGCCGATCCCCGTCACCACGCCGGCGGCGGGGGCCTGCCCCTCGTACCGGTCGTGGGCCACCAGGAGGCCGATCTCCTGGAAGCGGGTGCGGGGGTCGAGGAGGAGCCCGATCCGCTCGCGGGCGGTGAGCTTCCCGTCGGCGTGCTGCTTGTCGATCCGCCTGGGGCCGCCGCCCTGCCGGAGCGTCGCCTCCAGCTCCTTGAGCTCGCGGGCGAGGGCGCGGGCGCGCGGCTCGAACGGGGGCGCCTCGTCGGCGGCGGGGGCGGTGGCGCTCACGATTCGGCCAGCTCGCGGTCGCGGCCGTGCTCGGCGAACCAGCCGCGGATGTACTCCACGGCCTCGCCGGTGGAGGTGCCGGGGCCGAAGAGGCGGCCGATGCCGCGGGCGCGGAGCGCCTCCATGTCCTCCTCGGGGATGATCCCGCCGCCGGTGAGGAGGATGTAGTCGGCGCCCTCGGCGTCCAGG
>DATACF010000182.1:0-1536 GCA_036259235.1 Longimicrobium sp.
TCGGTGATCCCGAGGAAGCGGATGCGCCGGTGGACCGCCGCCACGTCGACCCCGTCTGCCAGCGCCCAGTGCTCCAGGAGGCCCAGGAAGCGCCCGAAGGTCCTCCCCGCGTAGACGAGGTCGACGAAGACGCGCGGCCGCTCGCCCGCCGCGATCTCCGCCGGCGAGAGCCCGGCCGCCTCCAGCTGGGCGTGGACGGCGCGCAGCCCCGCGGGGTTGGAGCGCGCCACCGCCTCGGCGGTGTCGTGCAGCATCGACAGGTTCAGCAGCACGAGCCGGTCGCGCCACGCGGTGTCGGCCAGCGCGCCGCTCAGGTAGTCGAAGAGGCTCTCCGGCGAGCGGCCCAGGAAGACCATGTCGCCGTCGGCCGCGGCGGCCGCCACCCGCGCGCAGCACTCCCGCAGCTCGTCGAAGAAGGCCGGGTAGTCCCACGCCGGCGGCCCGTCCAGGAGCGAGCCGAGGCGCTGGCGCCGGGCCAGGTCCCAGCGGAAGGGGGCGCCGGTCACGGGACGCGCGGCCACGCCCCCGCGCGCACCGCCGCCTCGAACGCCGCCACGGCGTCGGCGAAGCGCGTCCCCAGCACCCCGGCGAAGGCCGCCTCGTGGCGCGCGGGGTCGGCGAGGACGCGGTCGCGGAAGGCGAAGAAGCGGTCCTCGCCGTAGCGGTCGACCAGGAAGTCGATGAAGACGCGGTACTCGGTGAGCCGGAAGACCCCGCGCAGCGCTTCGGGAAGCCGCTCCAGCTCCGGGTCGCCCCACGGCCCGAAGCGGTACCCCGGGTGCGCCGCCCACCGCGCGAACGCGGCGTCGTCGAAGTAGTCGCCCGGGTTCCCGGCGCGCACCGCCAGCCCCTCCTCGAACCAGTCGAGGCGCACCAGCTCGAAGGTGCGGCGGAGCGGCATCCGCTGGAACATCAGCGCGTGCGTCAGCTCGTGCTTCAGCACCCCCGCCATGTCGCGCCCCGGCTCGCGGGCCAGCGGCGAGAGGTAGACCACCGTCCCCGTCTGGAGCGCGCTCCCCAGCACCGGGAGCGGCCGCCCCTTCCACCCCAGGAGCGAGCCGCGGACGAAGAGCCCCCAGTCGCCCGCCACCACGACGGTGACGTCCTTCCGGAAGGCGAGCCGGTTCGCCCGCTCCACCTCGTCGAGGAGCGCCCCCGCGTCGCGGTACGCCGCCGGGAGCCCGCCCCGGGCGGGGTAGACGATCGTCCCGCCGGGGAAGGCCGTGGCCGCGTACCCGGGGCGGACGGGCGACCAGGGGAAGAGGACGCCCCGGAACGAGGCGTGGGAGAGGACGAAGAGGACCACCAGGAGCGCGGCGGCGCGCGCGAGACGCTTCGGCATGGGGGCGGGATCGGGGGAGTGACCGGAGGATGAGGCGACGAAGATCGGCGGAGCGCGGGGCTGTCGGGGCGGCGGTACGGAACTTCCCTGGCGAGCGGGGCATGACGACCCCGCATCCCGACGAAGATCCCTCCGCGCGGCGCGAGGGCGGCCGGCGCGCGCTCGCCCTCGGCGCCGTGGCGCTGGCGGCGGGG
>DATACF010000183.1:0-2261 GCA_036259235.1 Longimicrobium sp.
CGCCTTCTGGGGCCAGCGCTACGCCGTCGTCCACGACCCCGACGGCAACGGCGTCGACCTCTTCGCCCCGCTCGGCTGAACCGGCGAACGCCTTGCGCGAACGGCGCGGAGCCCGCGGAGCACGGTTCCGCGCACTCCGCGTCGCCGCGTGAGATTCATCACAAACTTTGGACAGAGCGCACTCGTCCGGACTCGCCACTTCCCATCTTCGGTACGGCACCGTACCCTTCTCTAAAGCGGGGTCCCGAAGACCGGAGCGTGAGAGACTGATGAGCGAGCGCCGCGAGGCGGAGGGCGAGGGCGGGTGCGAGCTGCTGGCCACCAAGCTGGCGCCCCCGCGGCTGCGGGCGCCGCTGGTGCCCCGGCCGCGGCTGATGGAGCGGCTGGACGCCGGCCTCGACCGCCGCCTCACCCTGGTCTGCGCCCCCGCCGGGTCGGGGAAGACGACGCTGGTCGCCGCCTGGCTCGCGGACCGGCGGGCCGGCGGCGGACCGCCCTACGCCTGGGTGTCGCTGGAGCCCGAGGACGACGACCCGGTGCGCTTCTGGCGCTACGTCCTCGCCGCCGCCGACGGGGTGGGCGCCGACGCCGGGGCCGCCGCCTCCCGCCTCCTCCAGGCGCAGCAGCCCCCGTGGGAGGCCGTCCTCGTGGCCTTCCTCAACGCCCTCTCCGCCCTCCCGGAGCGGCGCGTCCTCGTCCTCGAGGACTACCACGCCCTCGCCGCCGAGCGGATCCACGAGCAGGTCGCCTGGCTCGTCGACCACCTCCCCCCCACCCTCCACCTGGTGGTCGTCTCGCGCGCCGAGCCCCCGCTCCCGCTGGCGCGGCTCCGCGCCCGCGGCGACGTGGCCGAGGTGGGCCCCGCCGACCTCCGCTTCCGGCGCGGCGAGACGCGCCGCTTCCTCGCCGAGGCCGCCCCCGCGCTGGCCGGGGAGCGCGAGGCCGCGATCCTCGCCCGCACCACCGGCGGGTGGGCCGCCGGGCTCCGCCTGGCCGCCCTCGCCCTCCAGGGAAAGAGCGGCGACGAGGCGCGGCGGGCGCTGGCCTCCTTCGGCGGCGGGCACCGCCACGTCCGCGACTACCTGGCCGCCGAGGTCCTGGCCGCCCAGCCCGAGGCGGTCCAGGAGTTCCTCCTCCGCACCGCCTTCCTGGGCCGTCTCACCCCCGCCCTCTGCGATGCCGTCACCGGCGGGAGCGGCGCCGCGGCCGTCCTGGAGGAGGTGGAGCGGGCGCGCCTCTTCGTCGTCGCGCTGGGCGAGGAGGGGGGGCGGACGTGGTACCGCTTCCACGCCCTCTTCGCCGAGGCGGTGCGCGAGTGCGCCCTCCAGCGCTTCGGCGAGGCGGGGGTGCGGGCGCTCTACGACCGCGCCTCGCGGTGGCACGAGGCCGAGGGGATGCCGGCCGAGGCGGTGGAGGCGGCGCTCACCGCCCGCGCCTTCGAGCGCGCCGCCGCCCTCATGGAGCGGGTGGCGCGTCCGGAGCTGATGCGGAACACCTACGCCACCCTCCGCCGCTGGCTCGACGCCCTCCCGGCGGAGGTCCTGGAGCGCCGGCCGCGCCTCTGCTTCGTCCACGCCGTCTCCCTCCTCTTCACCTCCGACCGCCGCGACCCCGCCGCGCTGGCGCCGGTGGAGGTCCCCCTCCGCCGCGCCGAGGCCGCCTGGGCCGCGGGCGACGGCGGCGGGCGGCCGTGGGGCGAGCTCTCCGTCCTCCGCTCGATGGTGGCCTTCTGGCGGGGCGACCTGGCGCGGATGGGGGCGGCGGCCCGCGCGGGGCTGGAGGAGCTGGACCCGGAGGAGAACCAGTGGCGGGGGATCGCCCTCGTCTTCGTGGCCTTCGACGAGGTGCGGGCCGGGCGCGTCGCCGAGGCGCGCCGCCTCCTGGTGGAGTCGCTGGCCCGGTGCGACGCGGCGGGGAACGTCTACGGGAGCTGCTCGGCGCTCCACATGCTGGGCGACGTCTGCGCCCTGCAGGGGGAGACGGGAGAGGCCGCCGCGTACTACGACCGCGTCCTGGCGCGGCTGGCCGAGACCCCGCTCAACCCCAAGCAGAGCGCCTACACCGGGGGGCGCGCCCGGCTGGGGGCGGCGGCGCTGGCGTGGGAGCGGAACGACGCCGCGACGGCCGAGCGCGGCGCCGAGGAGGCCGAGGCCGTCGCCCGCGTCTCGGGCGACGACGAGCTGTGGGCGCAGGCCACGCTCCTGCGGGCGCGGATCGCCTTCGCGCGCGGGGAGGCGGGGGACGCGCTCCAGGGGCTGCAC
>DATACF010000184.1:0-3779 GCA_036259235.1 Longimicrobium sp.
CGGTGGATGGCGGAAAGCGACGAAGGGGCTCCCCGGCCTGCGGGGGGCCCCTTCTCGCTCATCGCCGTCGCTGCGTCAGCGCGGGAGGAGGTCCAGGATCGCGCGGGGGACGCTTCCGCGGTTGCGGCGCTCGTGGGTCCGCCAGTCGTAGCGCGTGTCCCACTCCTTCCCGTTGTAGAGGACGAAGGCGCCGTACGGCACCCGCCCCACCAGCCGGTCGCACCGGGACGGCGGCGGCTGCTGGCCGGGCGGACGCCCCGGATGCCAGACGCGGCACTCGCCGGGAGGCGGGTAGTGCCCGCGGGGGACGCCCAGCCTGCGGGCGCCGGACTCGCCGCCGCCGCGCCCCTCGCGCTCGTCGTCGACCACGACCACGTCCCGCGGGTCGCCCGGGACCCGGAGCGGAAGGCTGGAGCCGCAGGCCGAGAGCAGGCCCGCGCCCAGGACCAGGGCCGGTAGAACCTTTCGCATGCGATACCTTCTCCTGCCAGGGTGGATCTCCGTACGGACGATCCGGGACCGGTCCGCGTCACCCTCCCCCGCCCCGCTCACCCCGCCTCGGCGTAGCTCCGCAGCTTGGCGAGGTTCTGCCGGTCGAGGGTGACGAGGTCCTTGGGGTCCTCGCCCTCCTTGGGGGTCTCGATCACCTTCGGCGTGTCCGCGAAGCGCGCGTCGGTCATCAGGCGGCGGAAGGGCGCCTCGCCGAGCGAGCCCTCGCCGATCCCCGCGTGGCGGTCGCGGCGGCTGGCGAAGGGGGTGGCCGAGTCGTTGAGGTGGAAGAGGCGGAGGCGGTCGAGGCCGATCACGTCGCCGAAGCGCGCCATCACGCCGTCGTAGTCGCCCACCAGGTCGTACCCCGCCGCCCAGACGTGGCAGGTGTCGAGGCAGACCCCCACCCGGTGCCGGAGCTCCGGGGCGATGCGCTCGATCATCTCGGCCAGCTCCTCGAAGCGCGCCCCGATCACCTTCCCCGACCCGGCGGTCGTCTCCAGGAGCACCATCACCTCGCCCCCCACCTCGGCCAGCGCCTCCTCGACCAGCGCCGCGTTCTGCGCCAGGCCCCGCGCCATGTCGCCGTCGGTGGCGTTCCCCGGGTGGGTGACCAGCGCGTGGAGCTTCAGCCGGTCCGCGCGGCGGAGCTCGGCCTTGAAGGCGGCGAGCGAGCGGTCGCGGAGGACGGGGTCGGGCGAGGCCAGGTTGATCAGGTACGAGTCGTGGGCGTTGGCGTAGACCACCCCGTGCTCGGCGACGGCCAGCGCGTAGGCGCCGCACTCGTCGTCGGCCAGCTCCACCTCGGCCCAGCGGTTGGGCTGCTTGGTGAAGACCTGGATGGCGACGGCGCCGATGTCGGCGGCGCGCTGCGGCGCGTTGCGGCAGCCGCCGGCGGTGGAGACGTGGGCTCCCAGGAGCACTGCGCGGGTCCTTCGGTGAAGGGGGAGAGGGTCGCGTGTACCGTACGAAAGTAGACGGGGCGCACGGGGGTGTCAACGCGGGGGCCTCGCGGATATCTTTGGGCCCCCTCGCGAGGGGGCACCGGCGACGATTTCCCAGACCCTGACGGATACGGACGGATGTTCAACCCCTGGCACGAGATGGAGGCCGGCCCCGACGCGCCTGGCCGGATGAACGTGGTGGTCGAGATCCCCCACGGGAGCCGCAACAAGTACGAGCTCGACAAGAAGACGGGGATGTTCAAGCTCGACCGGGTGCTCTACTCCTCGGTCCACTACCCCGGCGAGTACGGCTTCTTCCCCCAGACCTACGCGCAGGACGACGACCCGCTCGACGCGCTGGTGATGGTGACCGAGCCCACCTTCCCCGGGTGCGCCATCGAAGTGCGCCCGATCGCCCTCGTTCCGGATGACCGACCGCGACGAGATGGACGAGAAGGTGCTCTGCGTCCCCGCCCGCGACCCGCTGTACGCGCACTACAACGACATCGGCGACGTGGCCCCGCACTACCTCAAGGAAGTGGAGCACTTCTTCACGGTCTACAAGGACCTGGAGGGCGTCCGCGTCCACCCCGTCGGCTGGGAAGGCGGCGACGCCGCCCGCGCGGCCATCGTCGAGGCGATGGCCCGCTACGCCCTCAAGCGCCAGGCCGACGCCGTCGCCCGCCTCGCGCGCGAAGCCTCGGACGTGCGGGAGGGGCTGGAGCTGTGACGGCGAGTGCGTGAGTGCGTGAGTGCGTGAGTGCGTGAGTGCGTGAGTGCGAAAGTACGAAGCCCGCGGGGGGACGACCCCGCGGGCTTCGTGCATCGCGGAGGTGGCAGGCCGATCACCGGACCTCGGCCCAGCCGCAGTAGATCTCCACCCATCCTTCTCCCGGCACCCAGGCGTCGACGCAGACCCATTCGTGCTGCACGCCCCCTCCCGAACCGCCGCCTCCTCCTCCACCCTCGCCCTGGCAGTCGGCCGACGTGGTTTCCAGCTCCGCGGCGGACGCGTACGGATCCTAGCCGGTGGAGAGCCCGCCGTCTTCGATGTAGCCGTACTTCGCGATCTCCTGCACGATCAGGAACGGCTCGCCGCCGATCACCATGGAATAGCACTGGACGAGGATGGCGGCCATGAACCACATCTTGGTGGCGTCGACCACGTCCCAGGGGATGTCGGGCTGCGTGCGGTACGTGACCACGTCCTGCGGCCCGTCGATGAAGAAGCTGCGGTCCCAGACCTCCCAGACCAGGAAGTTCCCCGAGTCGTAGCCGTCACTGTAGTCGATCAGGTTGCGGGGATAGCCGATCCATCCGGGGTTGGCGTGCTGCGGGCAAGCCGCGCGCAGCTGCGCTCCCGCGGGCCGCGAAGAGCGCCAGAACCAGCCAGCCCCACAGCCAGGGGCGTGCGCGAGCGGACATGGTGTCTCTCCGGGGGAGGGGGTGACCGGACACCTCGGGTCAGGGCCGCGCGCCACCGCCAGGCTCGATCTCGACGATCCTCGCCTGGCCCACACCGCGGAGCTCGCGGACGGGAGCTCCGCGGACGGCCTCCAGCTCTTTCCCGTGCTCCCGCTCCAGCAGGCGCGCGGTCGCCTCGTGGCGCGCGCCGCCGGGCGGCGGGGGTGCCGGAGGAAGGGTGAAGCTCCGGTCCAGGGCCGGGACGAGACCGTGCGCCGCCCGGTCCCGCTCCAGCGCGCCGCGCGCCATCCAGAGCTGCGCCGTGGTGGCGTGCGCCTCGGGGAGCACGATCACGTCGCGCCCCTCCGCCGGGCGCACGACGAGCGCGCCCGCGCCGTCCGGGAGCGAAGACACGAGCGCCAGGTCCACGGGACGCGGCGGTCCGGCGGGCCTGGCGGGCCCGGCGCGGTCGAGCGGCGCCCAGACCTCGCGGATGAGCGCGTCGAGCTCGGGGTCGGCGGCGCCCACGATCCCGGCCCGCGTCCCCTTGCGGAAGAACCCCAGCAGCCGCCCCCGGGCCTCCGGGGGCGCCTTCGCCAGGAGCCGCTCCAGGGCGTCGACGTCGATCCCCGGCCGCAGCGCCGCGCGCTCGTCGCTGGACAGGGTGTAGCGGGGCTCGGGTGCCATGATCGCCCGGGCATCGGAGGTGCGCTCGGCGCACGCGGAGAGAAGCGCCGCGCAGAGCAGAATCGCCACGGTTCCGCTTCGCATCATTCGCTCCGGCAAGAGGGACGGACGACGAGCGGATCGACCCACCACGTAACGGCCAATAATGCGCGAAGAATGACGTCCGTCAAGCATTCGATCGCGAAGGGCGATTTCTTCGTTACAGACGAAAAACCGCGCGGGCCCGGGGGCGGCTGCTGGGGTTCTTCCGCAAGG
>DATACF010000185.1:0-2583 GCA_036259235.1 Longimicrobium sp.
ATCGGTCCCCTTCGCGCTTTACGGCGTGCTCAGGATGTAGCCGTACCCCTGGTCGAAGTGCGTGAGCATCTTGCAGCGGAAGCGGCGGAGGTCGGCCGTGAGATCGGGAACGTCGAAGTCGTTGGCGTTCCGGTTGAGAAAGCAGCTCGTCGCGGGCCGCTCGCGTTCCAGATGGGCCCGGACCGACGCATACACCACCGCGTCTTGGGGCGAAAGCCTGTAGGCGCGCTCGTATTCCGCCGCCGAAACGAGGATCGCTTGATCAAGCGAGATGACTTCCGCAGCCGCGGCGATCCGCGCCCGAGCGGCCTGGAGGCGCGACGTCTCCTCCGAGGTGCTGTTCTGGAGAAGGTTGTGGAGCACGGGCTTGATGACGGCTACCTGCGGCGCGTACGGAGCCGTCCGCCCCAGCTCGCGAAGGACGCTGCCCAGCTCCGGCTTTACCCGATTCCGCTGCGCCTTTCGGACGTTCAGCGCCCCGTGCGGCTCCACGAAAGAGAACGCGGGGAGCACCAGGCGAATGAGTCCTTCCTCCGCCAACCGCAGAATCTGCTCGCAGTTCTCGCTCTCTTCCTGGAGGAGCGCGACCTCGAGGATGAAGTTCGTCTCGGCGTAGACGATCATGCCGCATCGGGCAGGATGAGGTTTCCGTCGCGGATCGCCTCGAAGAACCCGGTCTCGACCAGCGGCCGCAGGTTCTCGGGTGGACGAGCCTGTCCCCAGGTCAACTCCGTGAGCCAGAGGTCCACCACCGCGAACATGGTGTGGCGCATCGCTTGGTCCGGCGGCGTGCGGAACCGCGTGAAGTACGGCGCGAGCGCCTCGGAGGCGGAGAGGTCGAGCGTCGGCAGGACGAACTCCGGCTTCGGAGGGACGTCTTTCCAGAGCCACATCCGGTCCGGCGTCACGAAGAGGTAGAACTCGACCTTCGGGTAACCGCCGTGCTCCACGAGGTTGCGCCGGAAGAGCGCGCCCCACTCCGCGTCCCTTCCGGGAAGGGCGTACGTGTCGATGGCCGCGGCGAGGTGACCCTGGGGGGCGTAGATCAGGATTTCGGGACGGACAGGCATGGCGGTCCTCCGGCCGCGCGGGAGTCTTCGTCGGAGTGGACGTACTGAACATCGCCCGGAGCGGCTCGAAACGGAAGGCCACGCGTGAAAGCCGCCAGCGAGCGCCCATCTGGCTCGCCGGCGGCTTCTGCGTACCGGTCGTCTCCCGATCCGGCTTCGCGTCAGAGGGGGAAGCCGGGGTCGGGTGGGGGCGGGGGGAGGTAGGCGTCGGCCTCGATCTCGACCAGCATGTCGGGATCGATCAGCGCCCGGACCTCGACCATCGTCGACGCGGGGCGGATGTCGCGGAAGAACTCGCCGTGGGCGCGGGCGACCTCTTCCCAGCGGGAGATGTCGGTGACGTACATCCGGGTGCGCACCACGTCCTGGAGGCGCGCCCCGGCCCGCATCAGCGCCGCCTCGATGTTGCGGAGGGTCTGCACGGCCTGGGCGTAGACGTCGCCCTTCCCCGTCACCTCCCCGTCGGGCCCGGTGGCGGTAGTGCCGGCCACGTGCACGTGCGGCCCCACCCGCACCGCCCGCGAGTACCCCGCCACCGGCTCCCACGGGGCGCCGCTCGAGATGTTCGTGCGTTCGGTCGTCATCGTGAGTGCGTGAGTGCGTGAGTGCGTGAGTGCGTCAGTCGAGGAGCTCGCCGCGCATCACCGTCACGGCCTGGCCGCCGAGGTGAACGCGGTCGCCGGCGGCGCGGAGGCGGACGGTGCCGCCGCGCTTGGAGGCCTGGAAGGCGGTGAGGGTGTCGCGGCCGAGCTTGGCGGCCCAGTACGGGGCGAGGACGCAGTGGGCGGAGCCGGTCACCGGGTCTTCGTCCACCCCCGAGGCGGGGGCGAAGAAGCGGGAGACGAAGTCGTAGCCCGAGTCCGCCGATTCCGCCCGGGCGGTGACGATGACGCCGCGGGCCTTCACCTTCCGCAGGAGGGAGAGGTCGGGGTCGAGGGCGCGGACGGCGGCTTCGGAATCGGCTTCGACGAGGACGTCGAAGTGGCTGCGGCCCACGTACACGGGGTCCACGCCCAGCGCGCGCGCCAGGTCGGGGACCTCCGCCGCGCCCTCCACGGGCTTGGCGGGGAAGTCCATCCAGATCCAGTCGCCGTCGCGGCGGCAGGTCAGGAGGCCGCTCAGCGTGTGGAAGCGCGCCTCGGCATCGGCGGCCAGGTGGCCGCCTTCCCAGAGGGCGTGGGCGCTGGCCAGGGTGGCGTGGCCGCAGAGGGCGACCTCGACGGCGGGGGTGAACCAGCGGAGGCCGTAGCCGTCGCCGCGCGCCTCCAGGAAGGCGGTCTCGGAGAGGTTCATCTCCATCGCCACGCGCTGCATCCACTCCTCGCTCCGCGGCGCGGGGAGGATGCAGACGGCGGCGGGGTTGCCGGTGAAGGGACGCGCGGCGAAGGCGTCCACCTGGACGACGGGCTGCGGCATGGCTCCTCGGGGTCAGATCGGATCGGGCGGCGGTCGCGGGGAAGATAGCGGGCGCGCCCCGCGATGCCAGCCGGACGGGCGACGGGGCCCGGGCACG
>DATACF010000186.1:0-3233 GCA_036259235.1 Longimicrobium sp.
CGCCCAGCTTTTGGGGGTGGATACCGCTTCCCGGGCTTCCGGTGGCTCGATGCCGCCCCCGCCGCACGGAAATCAACAACCCTCTCCCAGAATTGGGAGAGGGTGGCGAGCCTGAGCGAGCCGGGTGAGGGCCCGCGTGGAGGCACGCGTCTCGCGCCGGAACCGCGCCCAGGCACCGAACCCCGAGTCCCCGAGAACCCAGGCAGACGGCACGGATGCACATCCCCATCGAACGGTACACGCTCGCCAACGGGCTCCGGGTGGTCCTCTCCGAAGACCACACCAACCCCGTGGTGGCGCTCAACATCTGGTACGACGTCGGGAGCCGGAACGAGCGGCCGGGACGCACCGGGCTCGCCCACCTCTTCGAGCACATGATGTTCCAGGGGTCCGAGCACGTCTCGGGGACCGACCACGTCGCCCACCTCGAGCGCGTCGGCGGGAGCGTCAACGCCTCCACCTGGCTCGACCGCACCAACTACTACGCCACCGTCCCCTCCGACCGGCTGGAGCTCGTCCTCTGGCTCGAGTCCGACCGGATGGGGTTCTTCCTCCCCGCGCTGACGCAGGAGAAGCTCGAAACCCAGCGGGACGTGGTGAAGAACGAGCGCCGCCAGCGGATCGACAACCAGCCGTACGGCGACTGGGACGAGCGGATCCAGGCGCTCCTCTACCCCGACGACCACCCGTACCACCACTCGGTCATCGGGAGCATGGACGACCTCGACGCCGCCTCCCTCGACGACGTCCGGGAGTTCTTCCAGACCTTCTACGCCCCCGACAACGCCGTCCTCACCCTCTGCGGCGACTTCGATCCCGACGAGGCCAGGCGGCTCCTCGAGCGGTGGTTCGGCCCCATCCCCCGCGGCCCGGGGCGCCCGCCGCTCCCGGGGCGGCCGGCGCTCGACCCCATCCCCCTCCCGCGCGAGGTCCGCGAGACCATTGAGGGGAACGTCCCCCTCCCGCGCGTCTACCTGGCGTGGCGGATCCCCCCGTACGGCGAGCCCGGCTACTACGCGGCCGACGTCTTCTCCGAGCTCCTGGCCGGCGGGAAGTCGGCGCGCCTCTACCGCGCCCTCGTCCGCGAGCGGCGGCTGGCGCGGGGGGTGGGGGCGTTCGTCCTCCCCATCGTGACGGGTGCGTCGGCGCTGATCGTCCGCGGCAACGTCCCCGCCGGGGGCGACGCGGCGGCGCTGGAGGCCGCCCTCCTCGACGAGCTGGCGGCGCTGGGGAGGGAGGGACCCACCGAGGCCGAGCTGGAGCGCGCGGTGGTGGCGCTGGAGGCGCGGCACGTCTTCGAGATGCAGAAGGTCAGCGAGCGCGCCGACCAGATCTCCATGCTCACCACCTACTTCGACGACCCCGGCCTCATCACCGCCGAGCTGGAGCGCTACCGCCGGGTCACGGCGGAGGACGTGCGGCGCTTCGTGGCCGAGTACGCGTCGCCGGGCTCGCGGGTGGCGCTCACCTACCTCCCCGCCGCCGCCGCGGAGGTGGCCGCGTGAGCGCCGGGAACGGGCCCGACCGGACGCGCATCCCCGCGCCGGGGGCGCTCCGCCCCTTCCACTTCCCCGAGGTGCACCGGCGGACCCTCCCCAACGGGGTGGCGGTCCTCTGCGCCGAGGTGCGCAACTTCCCCGTGGTCACCGCCGACGTGGTGATGTTCGCGGGCGGGCTGGCCGAGGAGGAGGCCCGCGCGGGCGAGGCGGCGCTCACCAGCGCGCTCCTGGAGTCGGGCGCCGCCGGGCGGAGCGCGGCCGAGATCGCCGAGGCCATCGACGCGCTGGGGCTGGAGCTCGACTCCGGCGTCTCCTGGGAGACCACGCAGACGGGGTTCACCGCGCTCCGGTCGCGGCTGGAGGCGGGGTGCGCCATCCTGGCCGACCTGGTGCGGCGCCCCGTCTTCCCGGCCGAGGAGGTGGAGCGGCTCCGCGACGAGCGGCTGGCGCTGATCCGGCAGCGGCGCGCCACCCCCTCGTCGCTCGCCGACGAGGTGGCCAACCGCTACATCTACGCCCCCGGCCTCCCCTTCGCGCGGCCGCTGGGGGGGCTGGCGGAGACGGTGGCGCCGATCGACCGCGAGGTGCTGGCCGCCTTCCACGCCGCCCGCTACCGCGCCGCCGGGAGCGCGCTCGTCTTCGCGGGCGATGTCTCGATCGACGAGGCGGCGGCGCTGGCCGAGCGCTTCTTCGGCGACTGGGACGGGGAGGCGCCGGCGGTGGACGCGGAAGGGGTGCGGCCGCGGCTGGAGGAGACGCGGATCGTCATCGCGCACCGGCCGGGGTCGGTGCAGAGCGAGGTCCGCGTGGGGCACATGGGGATCGAGCGGACGGCGCCGGACTTCGCGGCCGTATCGGTGATGAACTCGATCCTGGGCGGGGTCTTCGCGTCGCGGTTAAACATGAACCTCCGCGAGCGGCTGGGCTACACCTACGGCGTGTCGTCGTCGTTCGCGTCGCGGCGGGCGCCGGGGACGTTCACGGTCTCCACCGCGGTGCAGACGGAGGTCACGGCCCACGCGGTGAGCGAGATTCTCCGCGACATGCGGGAGATGCGGGAGGCGCCGGTGACGACCGAGGAGCTGGACGACTCTCGGCACTTCCTCGCCGGGGTGTTTCCTCTGGGACTGCAGACCACCGACGGGGTGGCGGGGAAGCTCACCACGATCTCCACCTACGGGCTCCCGGACGACTACTACCAGGGGTACCGCGACTCGATCCTGGCCGTCACCGCCGAGGACGTCCTCGAGGCGGCGCGGCGGCGGCTCTGGCCCGAGCGGGCGGCCGTGATCGTCGCGGGGGACGCGGAGCAGTTGCGGGGGCCGCTGGAGGAGCTCGGGATCGGGCCGGTGGAGATCGTCGATCCCGAGACGCTGGGCTGACGCGTTTCGTGGAGGGGCGGGGTTCGTCGCAACGGGAGCTTCGACGGCAACGGCTTACGGCAACTGCAACTGCGGATCTGGGCATGTCCCTCCGCTGCGCTCCGGGCCGGGCTGCGGGCCGCGTAGGTAACGATACTACCGTTTCCAACGCGGCGAAGCCCCTGGCGGACTCCATGTGCGCGTCGGTCGCGTCGCGGATCGCGACCGTCTTCGCATTCCCCCCCGCCAGGGTCTTCGCCCTTCGGGCCCGCTTCCCTCATGCAACGGCGCGGAACGGCGGAACTTCGCTCCGGTTCGACATGCTTCCGTCGCATGCTGCCGGCACCGCGGCCCCCCTCCCCCGGCCCCTCCC
>DATACF010000187.1:0-36787 GCA_036259235.1 Longimicrobium sp.
ACGGGGGGGCACGCCTTTCCCTTCTTCGCTCTCGGCGAGCACTCGCTCCTCGCCCGCATCCCCACGCGCCCGACCCGTCCTGCCAGGCGGAGGCCGGCTCTCCGCGCCGCACACGTGTGGAGCCGGGGTCCCACTCCTGTCCCCCGTCCGCCCCACTCCGGGGGCTGGAGGCGCGCGGGGCCGCCCGGAGAGGGCGCGTCCAAGCGGTTTCTCCGCCGGTGTTTGCGCCGGCCCCCCGCCCGGCCCGGCGCGGACGGCGCCGCGCTTGCCTGGGGCCGACTGACCGGCGGCGGCGGACGCGCGTCCTCCGGGTCGGCCCCCGGGCGAGTGGGTCGCGGGCGGATTCCGCGGCCGTCCACGCCCGCCCACAACCCGCCACCGGAAGGGCAGTACCTGTCTCTCCGAAGGGGGAGACGAATTGCGGGTTTCGTATTAAATTTGGGCGCCCGAGGGGGAGTCCATCGGCCCCTCCCGGCGCTTCTTTGAGGACGGGGACTTCACGCGAGCGGACGGATCTCGCGAGAGGTCTCCCGTTCCGTTTTCCCCCTGCGGATGCGGGGCGCGGTACCCCGAGCGCGGCGCGCGGAGCGTGTCTCCGGCGGCCCCAAGTAAACGAATCGTCCACGAGCGCGGTGCGGGCTCGTCCGGACCGGACCGGAGCCATAGAGACAGCATGAGCCAGGACACTTCCTCCACGCGGGCCGACCTCTCCGACGCCAAGCGCGCCCTCCTCCAGGCGCGGCTCCGGGGGCTGGCCCCCTCCACCAAGCAGCGCGTCGTCATCGGCCGCGTCGCGGGGCCGGGGCCGGCGTACCCGATGTCGTTCGCGCAGGAGCGGATGTGGTTCCTCGACCAGCTCGACCCGGGGAGCGCGGTCTATAACATCGCCGCCTCGGTCCTCGTCTCGTCGCAGACCGACGCCGACCTCCTGGAGCGCGCGCTCACCGAGATCGTCCGCCGCCACGAGGCGATCCGCACCGTCTTCCGCCTGGTCGACGGGAAGCCGATGCAGATCGTCCAGCCGCCGTACCCGTTCAAGATCGAGCGGGTGGACGCGCGGGGGACGATGGGCGAGGGCGAGGCGTGGTGGGAGGACGTCCGCCGCCTGGCGGCCGAGGAGGGGAAGCGCGGCTTCGACCTGGCCAACGGCCCCGTCATGCGCTGCCGCCTCACCCGCGTGAGCGACGCCGAGTACCTCCTCTCGCTCACGCTCCACCACATCGTCACCGACGGGTGGTCGATGCCGCTGGTGACCATCGAGCTGGAGAAGCTGTACGAGGCCTTCCGCGACGGGAAGCCCTCGCCCCTTCCCGAGCTGGAGATCCAGTTCGCCGACTACGCGGTGTGGCAGCGCGACTACCTGACGGGCGAGAACCTGGAGCGCCACCTCTCGTACTGGCGCGACCGGCTGGTGGGCGTCCCCCCGCTGGAGCTGCCGACCGACCGACCGCGCCCGCCGGTGTGGAGCAACCGCGGCGCCTTCCACCGCTTCGTCGTCTCCCCCGCGCTGGGCGAGCGCCTCCTGGCGTTCTGCACGCGCGAGACGGTGACGCTGAACATGCTGGTGCTGGCGGCCTTCGACCTCGTCCTCTCCCGCTGGTCGGGGCAGGACGACATCGCGGTGGCCACGCTCCTGGGGAACCGGAACCGCGCCGAGGTGGAGCCGCTGGTGGGGCTCTTCGTCAACACCGGCGTCATCCGCAGCGACCTCTCGGGCGACCCCACCTTCCACCAGCTCCTCGGGCAGGCGCGCAAGCGCCTCCTGGAAGCCGACGAGCACCAGGAGCTCCCCTTCGAGCGGGTGGTCGACGCGCTGGGGGTGCAGCGCGACCTGAGCCGCAACCCGGTCTTCCAGGCGATGTACTTCCACCACGCCTTCGTGAAGGCGCACGGGATGGACGGCGAGCCGGGCCCCATGGAGGTGCGGCAGATCTACGAGAACGCGGTGTCGCTGGTGGACATCAACACCTCCGCCTTCGACCTCATGCTCTGCACCCTGCAGCCCGACGCGCAGGGGATGAGCTGCATGTTCGAGTACGCCACCGACCTCTTCGACGAGGCCACCATCGCCCGCCTCTCGCGGCAGCTGGTGAAGGTCCTCGCCGACGTCGTCGCCGACCCGCACCGGCCGATCTCCGCGTACGACATCGTCCCCGACGAGGAGCGGGCGATCCTCGACTCGTTCGTCCGCGCCGACGCGCCCGCCCTCGCGGCCGAGCCGGTGCACCTCCAGATCGCCCGGCGCGCGGCGGAGACGCCCGACGCGGTGGCGGTGGAGGCCGGCGGGCGGCGGATGACGTACGCCGAGCTGGACGCGCGCGCCAACCGCGTCGCCCGCCGCCTCCGCTCGCTCGGCGTCGGCGCGGAGACCGTCGTGGCGCAGCTGCTGGAGCGCTCGCCGGAGATGGTCGCCGGCCTCCTCGGCATCCTCAAGGCCGGCGGCGCGTACCTTCCCGTCGATCCGGCCTATCCCGCGGACCGCATCCGCTACCTCCTGGAGGACTCGGGCGCGGGCGTCGTCCTCACCGAGTCGCGCTTCCTCGACCGCCTGGCGGACGGGGTGACGACGCTCGCGCTCGATCGCGACGCGGCCGCCATCGACGCGGAGAGCGGGGAGGCAGTCGGGAGCGACGTCGCCGCCGACGCGCTGGCGTACGTGATCTACACCTCGGGGTCGACGGGGACGCCGAAGGGGGTGGAGGTGACGCACGGGGCGCTGGCGGCGCACGTCGCGTCCTTCGTCCAGACGTACGGGATCGGGCCGAGCGACGGCGTCCTCCAGTTCGCCTCGCCGAGCTTCGACGTGTCGCTGGAGCAGCTCTTCCCCGCGCTGGTCTCGGGCGCGCGGCTGGTGCTGCGCGGCGCGGAGGCGTGGAGCGTGGCGGAGTTCGTGGAGCAGGTGAAGGGACGCGGGATCACGGTGGCCGACCCGCCGACGGCGTACTGGCAGCAGCTCGCCGCCGAGCCCGCGACGGTCCGCGAGCTGGCGAAGCACCTCCGCCTGGTCACCGTCGGCGGCGAGGCGATGCCCCCCGCGGCGGCGAAGCGGTGGCGCGAGGCGGACGGCGGACGGGTGCGGCTGGTGAACGCGTACGGCCCGACGGAGGCGGTCATCACCGCCACCGCGTGGGAGGTCCCCGCGGACTTCGCGGAGGACGAGCGGACGCACGCGCCGATCGGCCGCCCCCTTCCCGGTCGCTCGGCCTACGTCCTCGACCCGCAGGGGCGGCCGTCGCCGATCGGCGTCCCCGGCGAGCTCTGCCTGGGCGGGGTGCTGGCGCGCGGCTACCGCGGCCGGCCGGAGCTGACGGCGGAGAAGTTCGTCACCGACCCGTTCGCGGCCCGGCCCGGCGCGCGGATGTACCGCACGGGCGACCTGGCGCGGTGGCTGGCCGACGGGACGCTGGAGTTCATCGGCCGCACCGACACGCAGGTCAAGATCCGCGGCTTCCGCATCGAGCCGGGCGAGATCGACGCCGCCCTCGCCGCCCACCCCGCCGTCCGCGAGGCGGCCACGGTGGTCCGCGAGGACGCGCCGGGGCAGAAGCGCCTGGTGGCCTACGTGGCGGCGGACGGCGACGAGCACCTCCCCGAGGCGCTCCGCGTCTTCGTCCGCGAGCGGCTCCCCGAGCACATGGTCCCCGCCTCGGTGGTCGTCCTCCGCGACCTCCCGCTCACCACGACGGGGAAGGTGGACCGCGAGGCCCTGCCGAGGCCCGTGGTGGAGCGCGGCGAGGACGACGACGCGCCGGGGACGCGCGCCGAGCGCGTCCTGGCGCGGGTGTGGAAGGACGTCCTGGGCGTCGACGAGGTCCACCCGACCTCGAACTTCTTCGCCCTGGGCGGCGACTCCATCCTCTCCATCGCGGTCATCGCCCGCGCGGCGCAGGAGGGGCTGCGCCTGACGCCGAAGCAGGTCTTCCAGAACCAGACGCTCGCCGAGCAGGCCGCCGTGGCCGAGCCGGTGGGCGGGGTGAGCGCCGAGCAGGGCGAGGTGACGGGCGACGTCCCGCTCACCCCCGTGCAGCGCCTCTTCTTCGCCGAGGAGATGCCGGAGCCCGCGCAATGGAACCTGTCGCTGATGCTGGCGGCTCCGGCGGATACCGACGTGGCGCTCGTCGAGGAGGCGGCGAAGGCCGTCGTCGCCCACCACGACGCGCTCCGGATGCGCTTCACCCGCTCGGGCGAGGGGTGGACGGCGTTCAACGCGGGGACGGACGCCGCGGTGCCGTTCGACCGCGTGGACCTGTCGCCGGTCTCCGACGCGGACCTTCCCGGGGCGCTCGCGGCGCGGATCGCCGAGGCGCAGACGGGGCTGGACCTGGCGTCGCACGTGGTTCGCTTCGCCTGGCTCGACCTGGGCCCGGCGCGGGGCGCCCGTCTCCTGATCGTCGCCCATCACCTGGTGATGGACGCGGTGACGTGGGGGCTGCTGCGCGAGGACGTGGAGACGGCGTACGCGCAGCTCTCGCGCGGCGAGGCGGTGAAGCTCCCCGCGAAGACGACGTCGTTCCGCGAGTGGGCGCGGCGGCTGGCGGAGTACGCCAACACCGAGGAGGCGAAGGCGGAGCTGGAGTTCTGGCGCTCGGCCGTGCCGTCGCAGGTCGCCCCGCTCCCGGCGGACCGGCCGGGGGCGCCGGACACCGAGGACGCGGCGGGGTTCGTCTCCGTCTCGCTCGACGAGGACGACACGCGCGCGCTCCTGGGCGACGCCCACGCGGCGTACCGGACGCGGGTGAACGACCTCCTGCTGGCGGCGCTCGCGCGGGCCTTCCGCCGGTGGACGGGGGAGGCGGGGGTGCTCGTCGACCTGGAGGGCCACGGCCGCGAGGACCTCTTCGCGGACGTCGACCTGTCGCGCACGGCGGGGTGGTTCACCACCGTCTTCCCCGTGTGGGTGGAGGCGGGGGACGAGCACGCGCCGGGCGAGGCGGTGAAGGGGGTGAAGGAGCGGCTGCGGCGGATCCCGGAGAACGGGATCGGCTACGGCGTCCTCCGCTGGCTCTCGGACGACGCGGCGGTGCGCGAGGCGCTGGCCGCGCAGCCGAAGGCGCGGGTGAGCTTCAACTACCTGGGCCAGTTCGACGCCGGCACCCACGCCGCGACGGGCCGCTTCGAGCCCGCGCGCGAGCCGGTGGTGGCCGGGCGCGCGGCCTCGGCCCCGCGCGAGCACGCCCTCGCGGTGGACTCGCTGGTGGCCGAGGGGCGGCTGCACCTGACGTGGTCGTTCGGGACGGGCGTGTACGACCAGGACACGGTGGAGCGGCTGGCGAAGGCGTACGTGGACGAGCTCTCGGCGCTCGTGCGCCACTGCCTCGACCCCGAGGCGGGCGGCTACACCCCGTCCGACTTCCCCGCCGCCGCGGGGCTCGACCAGGACATGCTCGACGCGATCTTCTCGCAGATCGGGTGACCGCGTCGTCGAGACGATCGGCGGGCGGGGCGCGCTCCGTCCGCCGGGCGGCTGAAGCCGCGGCGCCGCGACTTCAGTCGCCCGCGGGACCTCGGAAGACACGCAGGACCGTTCGAATCCGTTCGAACCCAATCGCAAGCAGTCAGATCTCCAGAATCGCACCAGGGCCGCTCCGCGGATGAACCGGCAGAACGTCGAGGACCTGTACTCGCTCTCCCCCCTCCAGGAGGGGATGCTCTTCCACACGCTGTACGCCCCCGAGGCGTACGCGGAGCAGGCCGTCGTCACGCTCCGCGGCAACCTGCGCGCGGACGCGTGGGAGCGCGCCTGGCAGGCGGTGCTCGACCGCCACCCGGCGCTCCGCACCGGCTTCGTGTGGCAGGGGCTGCCGAAGCCCATGCAGTTCGTCTACAAGCAGGCCACCCTCCCCACCGAGCGCCTCGACCTCCGCGGTCTCCCGGAGGAGGAGCGCCGGGCCCGCGTCCAGGCGTTCCTCGAGGAGGACAAGCGGCGGGGCTACGAGCTGGGGAAGCCGCCGCTGATCCGCATCGCGCTGCTCAGGACGAAGGACGACGAGCACGTCTTCGTCCTCTCGTCGCACCACCTCCTCTTCGACGGGTGGTCGATGCCGATCGTCCTCGGCGAGGCCGACGCGCTCTACCACGGCTTCCTCGAGGGCGATCCGCCGAAGCTCCCCGCCCGCCGCCCCTTCCGCGACTACGTCCTCTGGCTGGGGAAGCAGAGCGCGGCCGAGGCGGAAGCCTTCTGGCGCCGCGCGCTCGCCGGCTTCGGCGAGCCCACGCCGCTCTGGGGCGACCGCGCGCCGCACCGCGCCGGGAAGCCCACCGAGACGCACGGCGCGGTGTCGATGGCGCTCGACCCCGAGCTTTCGTCGTCGTTACGCGACCTCGGCAAGCGCGGCGTGACGCTGAACACGCTGGCGCAGGCCGCGTGGGGCGTGGTGCTGGCGCGCGCGGCGGACACGGACGACGTCGTCTACGGCTCCACCGTCTCCGGCCGGCCGGGCGACCTCCCCGGCGTCGAGGGGATGGTGGGGATGTTCATCAACACCGTCCCCGTGCGCGTCACCGTCCCCGGGGAGGGGACGGCGATCGAGTGGCTGGCCGACCTCCAGCGGAAGCAGGCGGAGGCGCGGCAGTTCGAGTACTCGCCCCTCGTGCAGGTGCAGGGGTGGAGCGGCGTCCCGCGCGACCAGCCGCTCTTCGAGAGCCTGCTGGTGGTCGAGAACTACCCGCTCGACCGCTCGGGCGACGGCGAGCCCGACCCCGACGCGCTGGAGGTGGTCGAGGCGCACGGGACGGAGGAGACCAACTACGCCCTCACCGTCGCCGTCGTCCCCGGCGAGCGCGTCTCCCTCCGGCTGTCCTACGACGCCGACCGCTTCGGCGAGGGCGACGCGGAGCGCATCCTCGCCGCCCTCCGCGACGTCCTCGCGCAGGTGGCGGCGGACCCGGACCGGCCGGTCGCCTCGCTCTCCATCCTGGGCGACGAGGAGCGCCGCCGCGTCCTCTTCGAGTGGAACCGCACGGAGACGGAGTATCCCCGGAACGCGACGATCCACGCGCTGTTCGAGGAGAGGGCGGCCCTCCAGCCGAACGACGTCGCGCTGATCCACGAGGGCGAGACGGTCGCCTACGGCGAGCTGAACGCGCGGGCCAACCGGCTGGCGCGCCTCCTTCGCGCCCGTGGGGTGACGGACGGGGCGCGGGTGGGGATGGCGCTCGACCGCTCGCCCGAGGCGGTGGTGACGATGCTCGCCGTGCTGAAGGCGGGGGCGGCGTACGTCCCCCTCGACCTCGCCTATCCGGCCGAGCGGCTGCGCTTCATGGTGGAGGACTCCGCGTGCGCGGCGCTCGTCGTCCGCGACGCGATTCCGGAGGCGCTGGCGGACTTCGGCGGCGCGGTCGTCTCCCTCGCGGCCGACCGCGACGCGCTGGCGGCGGAGAGCGGCGAGGACGTCGAATCGGCCACGACGGCGGAGTCGCTGGCGTACGTCATCTACACCTCCGGGTCGACGGGGACGCCGAAGGGGGTGATGGCGCCGCACCGGGGCGTGGTGCGCCTGGTGCGCGTCACCAACCTGGCCGACTTCGGGCCCAGCCACGTCGTCCTCCACTCCTCCTCCATCGCCTTCGACGCGTCGACGCTGGAGGTCTACGGCGCGCTCCTGAACGGCGCGCGGCTGGTCGTCCTCCCCGCGCACACGCCGACGCTGGAGGAGCTGGGGGCCACGCTCCGCGCGCACGGCGTCACCCTCGCCTGGCTCTCCGTCGGCCTCTTCAACCAGATGGTCGACGAGCGGCCGGAGGACCTCGCGGGGCTCGACCAGCTCTGCACGGGCGGCGACGCGGCGTCGGTCCCCCACGTCCGCCGCGCGCTGGAGCGCCTCCCGGGGGTGCGCGTCACCAACGGCTACGGGCCCACCGAGAACACCACGCTCACCACCCGCCGCTTCGTCCGCGCGGAGGACGCCGAGCGCGCCTCCATCCCCATCGGCGAGCCGATCTCCAACACCCGCGTCTACGTCGTCGACTCGCGCCTCCGCCCCGTCCCCGTGGGCGTCCCCGGCGAGCTGGTGGCGGCGGGCGACGGGGTGGCGCTGGGCTACGTGAACCGGGAAGCGCTGACGGCGGAGAAGTTCGTCACCGTCGACTTCGGGGATGGGCTCGTCGAGCGCGTCTACCGCACGGGCGACCGCGCGCGGTGGCTGGAGGACGGCTCCGTCGAGTTCCTGGGCCGCGTGGACGCGCAGGTCAAGCTCCGCGGCTTCCGCGTCGAGCCGGGGGAGATCGAGTCCGTCCTCTCCGCCCACCCCACTGTCGGCGCCGCGAGCGTGATCGCCCGCGAGGACGTCCCCGGCGACAAGCGCCTCGTGGCCTACGTCACCCCGCGCGACGGCGCGCGGCCGGAGGCGGCGGCGCTGCGGGCGGCGGTGCGCGCGGCGCTCCCCGAGTACATGGTCCCCGCCGCCTTCGTCACCCTCGACGCGCTCCCGCTCACCGCCAACGGCAAGGTCGACCGGCGCGCCCTCCCCGCCCCCGAGTGGACGGGCGACGCGGAGTTCGAGGCGCCGCGGGGCGGGGTGGAAGAGGTGCTGGCGGGCGTCTGGTCGGCGCTCCTCGGCGTCGAGGAGGTGGGCCGGCGCGACTCGTTCTTCCTCCTCGGCGGCCACTCGCTCCTCGCCACGCAGCTGGCCTCGCGCCTCCGCCAGGCGTTCGGGGTGGAGATGCCGCTCCGCGCCGTCTTCGAGGCGCCGCGCCTCCACGAGCTGGCCGCGCGGGTGACGGAGGCCATGCAGGGCGACTCGTCCACCGCCGCGCCCCCGCTGGTCCGCGTGGACGACGACGGCCCCGCGCCCGCGTCGTTCGCGCAGGAGCGGCTCTGGCTGGTGGACCGCCTCCAGCCGGGGACGAGCGCCTACAACATGCCCGGCGTCCTCCGCATCACCGGCGCGCTGGACACGGCGGCGCTGGAGCGGGCGCTGGGGGAGATCGTCCGCCGCCACGAGCCGCTGCGGACCACCTTCGACACGGTGGACGGGAAGCCGGTGCAGGTCGTCCACCCCGCCGACGCGTTCGCCCTCCCCGTCGAGGACCTGCACCGGCTTCCCGTCCACCCCGCCGACGCGTTCGCCCTCCCCGTCGAGGACCTGACGCACCTTCCGGAGGACGAGCGCGAGGCGGAAGCCCGCCGCATCGCGGACGCGGAGGCGACGACGGCGTTCGACCTGACGGCGGGGCCGCTCTTCCGCGCCCGGCTGCTGAAGCTGGCGGACGACCGGCACGTCCTCCTCTTCACCCTCCACCACGTCACCAGCGACGGGTGGTCGATCGGCGTGCTGGTGCGCGAGCTGTCGGCGCTCTACGACGCCTTCTCGCGCGGGGCGCCGTCGCCGCTGTCCGAGCTCCCGGTGCGCTACCGCGACTTCGCGCGGTGGCAGCGGGCGTGGCTCTCGGGCGAGGTGCTGGAGGCGCAGACCGCGTACTGGCGGAAGAACCTGGCCGGGGCGCCGCCCCTCCTGGAGCTCCCGTACGACCACCCGCGCCCGGCCTCCGCGAGCTTCCGCGGCGCCAGCGCGGCGTTCCTCGTCCCCGCCGACGTCGCCGGCCGCGTCCGCGCGCTGGCGAAGAAGGACGACGCTACGCTCTTCATGGCGCTCCTCGCCGCCTTCCAGCTCCTCCTGTCGCGCTGGTCGGGGCAGGACGACCTGGTCGTCGGCACCCCGATCGCCGGGCGGACGCGGGTGGAGACGGAGGGGCTGATCGGCCTCTTCATCAACACCCTCGTCCTCCGCGGCGACCTCACGGGCGACCCGACCTTCCGCGCGCTCCTCGGCCGCGCCCGCGGGGCGACGCTGGGGGCGTACGCGCACCAGGACGTCCCGTTCGAGCGGCTGGTGGAGGAGCTGGCGCCGGAGCGGAGCCTGGCGCACCACCCGGTGTTCCAGGTCCTCTTCTCCCTCCAGAACACCCCGGGCGAGGCGCTGGAGCTCGGCGGGCTGGGGATCGAGTTCGAGGGGAGCGAGCTGGGCACCTCGCGCGTCGACCTCACCCTCTCGCTCACCGAGCTGGAGGACGGGGCGCTGCACGGGTCGCTGGAGTACGCCACGGACCTGTTCGACGCGTCGACCATCGACCGGCTGGCGCGCCACTACACGCGCCTCCTCGAAGCGGCCGCCGCGGCGCCGGAAGCGCCCGTCTCCACCCTCTCCCTCCTCGACGCGGAAGAGCGCGAGACGGTGCTGCGCCGCTTCAACGACACGGCGACGGAGTATCCGCGCGACGCCACCGTCCACGGCCTGTTCGAGGAAGTCGCCGCCGCGTCGCCGGACGCGGTCGCGCTGGTGCACGAGGGCGAGACGATCACCTACGCCGAGCTGAACGCGCGGGCCAACCGGCTGGCGCGCCTCCTTCGCGCCCGCGGGGTGGCGGCGGGGACGCGCGTGGGCGTGGCGGTGGAGCGCTCGGCCGACACGGTCGTCGCCATGCTGGCGGTGCTCAAGGCCGACGGCGCCTACGTCCCGCTCGACACCTCGTACCCGGCCGACCGCCTCCGCTACGTGCTGGAGGACTCCGGCGCCGCCCTCCTCCTCGTCCGCGACGCCCTCCCCGGCGTGCTGGCCGGCTTCGGCGGCGCCGTCGTCTCCCTCGCGGCCGACGGCGGCGCGATCGCGGCGGAGAGCGGGGAGAACCTCGCTTCGGCCGCGACGGCGGAGTCGGTGGCGTACCTGATGTACACGTCGGGGTCGACGGGGAAGCCGAAGGGGGTGATGACGCCGCACCGGGGGATCGTCCGGCTGGCGCGGAACACCGACCTTGCCGACTTCGCGCCCGGCGACGTCGTCCTCCAGACGGCGTCCATCGCCTTCGACGCGGCGACGCTGGAGATCTACGGGACGCTCCTGAACGGCGGCCGCCTGGTCGTCTTCCCCGCGCACACGCCCACGCTGGAGGAGCTGGGGGCGGCGATGCGGACGCACGGGGTCACCCTCGCCTGGCTCTCCGTCGGCCTCTTCAACCAGATGGTCGACGAGCGCCCGGACGACCTGGCGGGGCTCCGGCAGGTGTGCACGGGGGGCGACGCGGCGTCGCCCTCGCACGTGGGCCGCGCGCTGGAGCGCCTCCCGGGGGTCCGGCTCCTCAACGGCTACGGGCCCACCGAGAACACCAGCCTCACCACCCGGCACGTCCTCCGCCCCGAGGACGCGGGGCGCGCCTCCGTCCCCATCGGCCGCCCCATCTCCAACACGCGCGTCTACGTGGTGGACCGGCGCCTGGGCCCCGTCCCCGTGGGCGTCCCCGGCGAGCTGGTGGCGGCGGGCGACGGCCTGGCGCTGGGGTACGCCGGCCGCGAGTCGCTGACGGCCGAGAAGTTCGTCACCGTCGACTTCGGCGGCGGGCTCGTCGAGCGCGTCTACCGCACGGGCGACCGGGCGCGGTGGCTGGAGGACGGGACCGTCGAGTTCCTGGGCCGCCTCGACACGCAGGTCAAGCTCCGCGGCTTCCGCGTGGAGCCGGGGGAGATCGAGGCCGTCCTCGCCGCCCACCCCACCGTCGGCGCGGCGAGCGTCATCGCCCGCGAGGACGTCCCCGGCGACCGGCGGCTGGTGGCGTACGTCACCCCGGCGGGCGAGGTCCGCCCCGACCCCGCGGCGCTCCGCGAGGCGGTGCGCGCGAAGCTCCCGGAGTACATGGTCCCCGCCGCGGTGGTGGTGCTCGACGCCATCCCCCTCACCCCGCAGGGGAAGGTGGACCGCCGCGCCCTCCCCGCCCCCGAGTGGACGGGCGAGGCGTACGTGGCGCCCCGCGACCGCACCGAAGCGGCGCTGGCCGGGATCTTCGCGCAGGTGCTGCGCGTGGAGCAGGTGGGGATCGACGACGGCTTCTTCCTCCTGGGCGGCCACTCGCTCCTCGCCACCCAGGCCGTGTCGCGGATCCGCCAGGCGCTCGGCGTCGAGCTCCCGCTCCGGGCCCTCTTCGAGGCCCCCACCGTCCGCGAGCTGGCCGCCCGCGTCGCCGGGGCGGCGCAGGGCGAATCGTCTACCGCCGCGCCCCCGCTCGTCCGCTTCGAGGACGACGGCCCGGCCCCCGCCTCGTTCGCGCAGGAGCGCCTCTGGCTGGTGGACCGCCTCCAGCCGGGGACGAGCGCCTACAACATGCCCGCGGCGCTCCGCGTCACCGGCGCGCTGGACACGGCGGCGCTGGAGGGCGCGCTGGCGGAGATCGTCCGCCGCCACGAGCCGCTGCGGACGACCTTCGACACGGTGGACGGGAAGCCGGTGCAGGTCGTCCACCCCGCGGAGGGGTTCGCCCTCCCCGTCGAGGACCTGACGCACCTTCCGGAAGACGCGCGCGAGGCCGAGGCCCGCCGGATCGCGGACGCGGAGGCGACGACGCCGTTCGACCTCGCGACCGGGCCGCTCTTCCGCGCCCGCCTGTTGAAGCTGGGCGACGAGCGGCACCTCCTCCTCCTCACCCTCCACCACGTCACCAGCGACGGGTGGTCGATCGGCGTGCTGGTGCGCGAGCTGACGGCGCTCTACGACGCCTTCGGCCGGGGCGAGCCGTCGCCCCTCCCCGAGCTCCCGGTGCGCTACCGCGACTTCGCGCGGTGGCAGCGGGCGTGGCTGGCGGGCGAGGTGCTGGAGGCGCAGACGGCGTACTGGCGGAAGACCCTCGCCGGCGCGCCGCCCCTGATCGAGCTCCCGCACGACCGCCCGCGCCCGGCGGTGGAGAGCTTCCGCGGCGCCAGCGCGGAGTTCGTCGTCCCCGCCGCCGTCGCCGGCCCCGTCCGCGCGCTGGCCGAGAAGGACGACGCGACGCTCTTCATGGCGCTCCTGGCCGCCTTCCAGCTCCTCCTGTCGCGCTGGTCGGGGCAGGACGACGTGGTGGTGGGCACCCCCGTGGCCGGGCGGACGCGGGTGGAGACGGAGGGGCTGATCGGCCTCTTCATCAACACCCTCGTCCTCCGCGGCGACCTCTCGGGCGACCCCGACTTCCACGCGCTCCTCGGCCGCGCGCGGCAGGCGACGCTGGGGGCGTACGCGCACCAGGACGTGCCGTTCGAGAAGCTGGTGGAGGAGCTGGCGCCCGAGCGGAGCCTGGCGCACCACCCGGTGTTCCAGGTCCTCTTCTCCCTCCAGAACACCCCCGGCGAGGCGCTGGACCTCGGCGGGGCGGGGCTGGAGATGGAGGCCGCCGAGCTGGGCGCCTCGCGCGTCGACCTCACGCTCATCCTCACCGAGCTCCCCGACGGCGGGCTCCTGGGGTCGTTCGAGTACGCGACGGACCTCTTCGACCCGTCGACCATCGACCGCCTGGCGCGCCACTACACCCGCCTCCTCGAAGCGGCCGCCGCGACGCCGGAAGCGCCCGTCTCCGCCCTCTCCCTCCTCGACGCGGAGGAGCGGGAGACGGTGCTCCGCCGCTTCAACGACACGGCCAGCGAGTACCCCCGCGACGCCACCGTCCACGCCCTCTTCGAGGAGGTCGCGGCGGCGAGCCCGGGCGCCGTCGCGCTGGTGCACGGCGGCGAGACGACCTCCTACCGCGAGCTGAACGCGGCGGCGAACCGCCTGGCCCGCGTCCTCCGCATGCGCGGCGTGGAGCCCGGGACGCGCGTGGGCGTGGCCGCCGAGCGCTCGGCCGACTCCGTCGTCGCCATGCTGGCCGTCCTCAAGGCGGGGGGCGCCTACGTCCCCCTCGACACCGGCTACCCGGCCGAGCGCCTCCGCTACATGCTGGAGGACTCCGCCGCCGCCGTCCTCCTCGTCCGCGACGCCGTCCCGGAGGCGCTCTCCGGCTTCGGCGGCGCGGTCGTCTCGCTCGCGGCCGACGCGGCGGAGATCGGGCACGAGAGCGGCGACGGGCTGGCCCCGGCGGGGTCGGCCGAGTCGGCCGCGTACCTGATGTACACCTCCGGGTCGACGGGGAAGCCGAAGGGGGTGAGGGTCCCCCACCGCGGGATCGTCCGGCTGGCGCGGAACACCACCCTGGCCGACTTCGGCCCGCACCACACCGTCCTCCAGGCGTCGTCCATCGCCTTCGACGCGGCGACGATCGAGATCTACGGCGCGCTCCTGAACGGCGGCCGCCTCGTCGTCCTCCCCGCCGGGACGCCCTCGCTGGAAGAGCTGGGGGCCGTCATCCGCGAGCAGTCGGTGACGCTGGTCTGGCTCAGCGCGGGGCTCTTCAACCAGATGGTCGACGAGCGGCCGGGCGACCTGGCGGCGCTCCGCGTCCTCCTCACCGGGGGCGACGCGGCGTCGGTCCCCCACGTCCGCCGCGCGCTGGAGCGCCTCCCGCACGTGGCGCTCGTCAACGGCTACGGGCCCACGGAGAACACCAGCATCACCACCCGGCACGCCGTCCGCCCGGAGGACACCGGGCGCGCCTCCATCCCCATCGGCCGCCCCATCTCCAACACGCGCGTCTACGTGGTGGACGGGGCCCTTCGCCCCCTCCCCGTCGGCGTCCCCGGCGAGCTGGTGGCGGCGGGCGACGGGCTGGCGCTGGGGTACACCGGCGGCGACGAGCTCACCGCCGGGAAGTTCGTCACCGCCGACTTCGGCGACGGGCTGGTGGAGCGCGTCTACCGCACGGGCGACCGGGCGCGGTGGCTGGAGGACGGGACGGTCGAGTTCCTGGGCCGCCTCGACACGCAGGTCAAGCTCCGCGGCTACCGCGTGGAGCTGGGGGAGGTCGAGGCCGCCCTCGCCGCGCAGCCGCGGGTGGAGCAGGCCGCGGTGGTCGTCCGCGAGGACGTCCCCGGCGACCGGCGGCTGGTGGCGTACGTCACCCCGTCGGGCGAGCGCCCCCCCGCCGCCGCCGCGCTCCGCGACGCCCTCCGGGCCGAGCTCCCGGAGTACATGGTCCCCGCCGCGGTGGTGGTCCTCGACGCCATCCCGCTGACCCCCCACGGGAAGGTGGACCGCCGCGCCCTCCCCGCCCCCGAGTGGACGGGCGAGGAGGCGTACGCGGCGCCGCGCGACGCCACGGAGGCGCGGCTGGCGGAGATCTTCGCCGCCGTCCTCCGCGTCGAGCGGGTGGGGATCGACGACGGCTTCTTCCACCTGGGCGGGCACTCGCTCCTGGCCACCCAGGCGGTGTCGCGGATCCGCCAGGCGCTGGGCGTCGAGCTCCCCTTACGCACCCTCTTCGAGGCGCCCACCGTCCGCGAGCTGGCGGCGAGGCTCGGGGCGGCCGACGCCGCGCCGCCGGCCGACGACGAGGAGATCCGCCCCGCCCCGCGCGACGGCGTCCTCCTCCCGTCGTTCTCGCAGGAGCGGACGTGGTTCTTCGAGCAGATGGGGGGCGGGAAGTCGGTCTACAACATGCCCGCGCCGATCCGCCTGGGCGGCGCGCTCGACGCGGGGGCGCTGGAGCGGGCCATCACCGAGATCGTCCGCCGCCACGAGTCGCTCCGCACCCGCTTCCGCAACGACGACGGGCGGCCGGTGCTGGTGATCGACCCCCCGCGCCCCGTGTCGCTCGACCCGGTCGACCTCTCGCACCTCCCCGAGGACGAGGCGCGCGCGGAGGCCGACCGCCAGGCCGCCGAGGACATCCACGCGCCCTTCGACCTCGAGCGCGGGCCCCTCTTCCGCGCCCGCCTCCTGCGGGTCGCGCCCGAGGAGCACGTCCTCCTCCTCAACTTCCACCACTCCGTCTCGGACGGGTGGTCGATGGGGATCTTCTTCCGCGAGATGACGGCGCTCTACGAGGCCTTCATCCGCGGCGAGCCGTCGCCCCTCCCCGAGCCGAAGCTCCAGTACGCCGACGTCATCCAGTGGCAGCGCGCGCACGTCACCGACGAGCGGATGGCGGGGCAGCTGGCGTACTGGAAGGAGCGCCTCTCCGGCGCGCCGCCCCTCCTGACGCTCCCGACGGACTTCCCCCGTCCCCCTGTGCAGGAGCACACGGGCGGGGCGGTGACGGCGCTGCTGCCGCGCGAGCTGCTGGACGGGCTCCACGCCCTCTCGCGCCGCGAGGGCGCCACGCTGGCGATGACGCTCCTCGCCGGCTTCCAGCTCCTCCTCGGCCGCCTGGCCGGGCAGGACGACGTGGTGGTGGGCGCCCCCATCGCCGGGCGGACGCGCCCCGAGATGGAACCGATCATCGGCCTCTTCCTGGGGACGCTGGCGCTCCGGACGCGGCTGGACGGGAACCCCACCTTCGCCGGGCTGGTGGGGCGCGCGCGGGAGACGCTCCTGGGGGCGCAGGCCAACCAGGAGGCGCCGTGGGCGCGGGTGCTGGAGGAGCTGGAGCCCGAGCGGAGCCTGGCCTGGAGCCCGGTGTTCCAGGTGATGTTCAACATGCTCAACTTCGAGGGGGCCGAAGGGGCCGCGGGCGGGCTCGTCGTCGAGTCGCTGAGCGACCGGTACGACTACGGCTCCAAGCTCGACCTCACCCTCTACCTCCAGGAGCGCCCGGACGGGCTCTCCCTCGACGCCATCTACGACGCGGCGCTCTTCTCCCGCGGCCGGGTGGAGGAGATGCTCCGCCAGCTCCACCGCCTCCTGGAGCAGGCCGTCGCGGCGCCGGACACGCCGATCGACGCGCTCTCGCTGGTGACGGAGGAGGCGAAGGCGGTCCTTCCCGATCCGACCGTTCGTCTCTCCGGCGAGTGGCGCGGGAGCGTCCCGTCGCTCTTCGCGCGGCACGCGGGGGCGACGCCGGACGCCGTGGCGGCGGAGGACCCGGCGGAGCGGTGGACGTACGCGGAGCTGGACGCGGCGTCGAGCCGGATCGCGCAGCGGCTGGTGGGGGGCGGCGTGCGGGCGGGGAACGTCGTCGCCATCTACGCCCACCGGAGCGCGGCGCTGGTCCGCGCGCTCCTGGGCGTCCTCAAGGGCGGGGGGGCCTTCCTGGTCCTCGACCCCGCCTACCCGGCGGCGCGCCTGGCCGAGTACGTCCGCATCGCCCAGCCCCGCGCCTTCCTCCACCTCGCGGCCGCGGGCGACGTCCCGGCGGAGGTGGCGGAGGCGCTGCGGGCCACCTCCGTCTCCACGGTCGTCCTGGGCGCGAAGTCGTCCGCGGCTTTGGAAGACGTCGACGGGCTAGGGCGGATGCCGGCCGCGGCGCCGCGGGTGGAGATCGGGCCGGATTCGCTGGCGTACCTGTCGTTCACCTCGGGGACGACGGGGACGCCCAAGGCGGTGATGGGGCGCCACGGCTCGCTGACGCACTTCACGCCGTGGCTGGCGTCGGAGCTCGGGCTGTCGGCGGCCGACCGCTTCTCGCTCCTCTCCGGGCTGGCGCACGACCCGCTGCACCGCGACGTCTTCACCCCGCTCCAGCTCGGCGCGGCCGTCGTCGCTCCCGAGGCGGACGAGATCGGGACGCCGGGGTACCTCGCGCGGTGGCTGCGCGAGGCGGGGGTCACGGTGGCGCACCTGACGCCGGCCATGGGCCAGCTCGTCACCACGGCGGCGGAGGGCGAACGGGTCCCCTCGCTCCGCCGCGCCTTCTTCGTGGGCGACGTCCTCCGGCGGGGCGACGTGGAGCGGCTGACGCGGCTGGCGCCGAACGTCACGGTCGTGAACTACTACGGCTCGACGGAGACGCAGCGCGCGGTGGGCTACCACGTCGTGCGGCTGGACGGGGAGCGGACGCGGGAGATCGTCCCGCTGGGGCGGGGGATCCCGGACGTGCAGCTCCTCGTCACCAACCCCGCGGGCGGGCTGGCGGGGGTCGGCGAGGTGGGCGAGGTGTGGATGCGGAGCCCGCACGTCGCCCTCGGCTACCTCAACGACGGCCGGCTGACCGCCGAGCGCTTCGCCGGGAACCCGTGGACGGGCGACGACGCCGACCGGATGTACCGCACCGGCGACCTGGGGCGCTACCTCCCCAACGGCGAGGTGGAGCCGCTGGGGCGCGCCGACGGCCAGGTGAAGGTGCGCGGCTTCCGCGTGGAGCTGGGCGAGATCGAGGCGGCGCTCCTGGCGCACCCGGCGGTGCGCGAGGCGGCGGTGCTGGCGCGCGACGGGGCGGGCGGGCGGATGCTCGTGGCTTACCTGGTGCTCGATGGCGAGCCCGACGGGGCGGAGCTGCGGGCGCACCTGGGCTCGCGCCTCCCCGACTTCATGGTCCCCGCCGCCTTCGTGGCGCTCGACGCGCTCCCCATGACGGCCAACGGGAAGCTCGACCGCGCCGCCCTCCCCGACCCCACGCTGGCGGCGGCCGAGGCCGAGTTCGTGGCCCCGCGCACGGCGGTGGAGTCGGTCGTGGCCGAGATCTGGGGCGAGGTGCTGGAGCAGCCCCGCGTGGGCGTGCACGACAACTTCTTCGCGCTGGGCGGCCACTCGCTCCTGGCCACGCAGGTGCTCTCGCGCGTGGAGCAGGCCTTCGGCGTCAAGCTCCCCTTACGCACCGTCTTCGAGCGCCCCACCGTCGCCGGCCTGGCCGAGGCGCTGGAGGCCCACGCCCACGACGTCGTCGCCGAGATGGGCGACGCGCTGGAGGGGCTGTCCGACGAGGAGATCGCCGCCCTGCTGGCGGAGGAATAGGGGTCGGAGCGCGAATATCGAGCGTGAGGGGCGCGCTTCCGTCGCATGCCGCGGCGGCGGCGCCCCCTCCCCCCGACCCCCTCCCCCGCTTCGCGGGAGAGGGGGAGAACTGCTTATATTCCAACCGGTTGCGTAGCCGGGAGCGTGTACGATGTCCGCTTCCCGCACCAGAGCCCAACAACCCTCTCCCATGATTGGGAGAGGTTGGCGAGCCTAAAGCGAGCCGGGTGAGGGCCCCGCACGGAGCCCGCCCGATCGCACCATGGACCGCAGACCGCAAGACACACCCGATCGTCCCCCGGGGCACGATCCCCATGAAGGCATAGATGACCGACACGTCGCGGAAGCTGGGCGAGCTGACCCCCGAGCAGAAGAAGCTCCTCGCCCTGCGCCTGAAGCTGCAGAAGGCGAAGGCCGCCGAGGCCGCCGGCCCGGAGGAGCGCGAGGGCGGCGTCTTCCCCCTCTCCTTCGCCCAGCAGCGCCTCTGGCTCCTCGACCGGCTCGACCCCGCGAGCCCGGCGTACAACATCGCGCAGGCCTTCCGCCTCCGCGGCGCGCTCGACGTCCCCGCCTTCGAGCGCGCGCTGGCCGAGATCGTCCGCCGCCACGAGACGCTCCGCACGCACGTCGAGGAGCGCGACGGCGAGCCCGTGCAGGTCGTCTCGCCGTACGCGCCCTTCCGCCTCGCGGTCGAAGACCTTCCGCCGACCGCGGAGGCGAACCGCGACGCCGTCTTCCAGCGGCTGGCGAGCGAGGAGGCCAACCGCGCCTTCCGGCTCGACGAGAGCCCGCTCTTCCGCGCCCGGCTGGTGCGCGCGGCCCCGGACGACCACCTCTTCCTCTGGACGCTCCACCACATCGTCGGCGACGGGTGGTCGACCGGCGTCTTCCTGGGCGAGCTGGGCGCGCTGGCGCACGCCTTTTCGCGCGGCGAGCCGTCGCCCCTTCCGCCGCTCCCCATCCAGTACGGCGACCACGCCGCCCGCCAGCGCCAGCGCCTCTCGGGCGAGCGGCTGCAGGCCGAGGTCGGCTGGTGGAAGGACGCCCTGGCCGGCGCCCCCGCCCTCCTGGAGCTCCCCGCCGACCGGCCGCGCCCCGCCGTCCGCACCGACCGCGGCGAGACGCTCCCGGTGCGGCTGGCCGACGACCTGGCGGCGCGCGTCGACGCGCTGGCGCGGCGCGAGGACGCCACGACCTTCATGGTCCTCCTGGCCGCCTTCCACGTCCTCCTCTCCCGCTACTCCGGGCAGGACGACATCCTGGTCGGCACGCCGATCGCCAACCGCACCACGGCGGACGTGGAGGGGCTGATCGGCTTCTTCGCCAACACGCTGGTCCTCCGCGGCGACCTCTCCGGCGACCCCACCTTCCGCGACTTCCTCCGCCGCGTGCGGGAGACGACGCTGGGGGCGTACGACCACCAGGACGTCCCCTTCGAGAAGCTGGTCGAGGAGCTGAACCCCGAGCGCTCCTTGAGCCACACGCCCCTCTTCCAGGTCGTCTTCTCCCTCCAGAACCTCGGCGGCGCGTCGGCCGCTTCCGCCTCCGCCCCCGCCGGGCCGCCGGCGCTGGGCGGGGCCGAGCTGCACTGGGTCGACCGCGAGCGGGCGTCGGCGCGCTACGACCTGACGCTGACGCTCACGCAGGCGGGGGCGCAGACGTACGGGGGAATCGAGTATTCCACCGACCTCTTCGACGCCGCGACGATCGAGCGGATGGCGGCGCACTTCGCCGCGCTCCTCGACGCCGCGCTGGCCGCGCCGGACACGCGCGTCTCCGCGCTCCCCATGCTCCGCGCGGAAGACCGCGACGAGGTGCTGACGGCGTGGAACCGCACGGATGCGCCGCACTCGACGGAGCCCTTCCACCACCTGTTCGAGGCGCGGGCCGCCGCGCGTCCCGGGGCGAACGCGATCCGCTTCGCCGGCCGGTCGATGACGTACGCGGAGCTGGACGCGCGCGCCAACCGCCTGGCGCACCACCTCCGCGCCGCCGGCGTGGCGCCCGAGTCCATCGTCGCCCTCTCGCTGGAGCGCTCGCCCGACCTCGTCGTCGCCCTCCTGGCGGTGATGAAGGCGGGCGGCGCCTTCCTCCCCGTCGACCCGCGCTACCCGCGCGAGCGGCGGGCGTACATGCTGGGCGACGCGGGCGTGCGCGTGGTGGTGACGACGTCCGACCTCGCCGCGGACCTCCCGGAGACGGCGGCGCGCGTCGTCGCGCTCGATGCCGAGAAGGAGGCGATCGACGCCCGTTCGGCGGAGCCGACGGGGGTGGAGGTCGACCCCCAGAACGCGGCGTACGTCATCTACACGTCGGGGTCCACCGGCCGGCCGAAGGGCGTCGTCGTGGCGCACCGCGGCGTGGGGAACCTGGCGGCGGCGCTGGCCGAGGCGTTCGCCATCGGCGAGGACTCGCGCGTCCTCCAGTTCGCCTCCATGTCGTTCGACGCGGCGGTGGCGGAGGTCGCCAAGGCCCTCCTCCCGGGCGCGTGCCTGGTGATGGCCGAGGCGGACCGGCTCATGCCCGGGCCCGGCCTGGTGGAGCTCCTGGCGGAGGAGGAGGTGACCGTCGCCCTCCTCCCGCCTTCCGCGCTGGCGGCGATGCCGGAGGCGGAGCTCCCCGCGTTCCGGACCGTCGCCTCCGGGGGCGAGGCCGTCGGCGCCGACCTGGTGCGGCGGTGGGGGGCGGGGCGGCGCTACGTGAACGCCTACGGGCCCACGGAGACCACCGTCTGCGCCACGGTGTCGGTCGACCCGCCGACGGAGACAGTGCCGCCCATCGGCCTCCCGATCGCCAACACGCGGGCCTACGTCCTCGACTCGGGGCTCGAGCCCGTCCCCGTCGGCGTCCCCGGCGAGCTGTACATCGGCGGTGTGGGCGTGGCGCGCGGCTATCTCCATCGCCCCGGGCTGACGGCCGGGCGCTTCGTCCCCGATCCGTTCGGCGGCCGGCCCGGCGCGCGCCTGTACCGCACGGGCGACCGGGTGCGGCGGCGGGGCGACGGGGAGCTCGAGTTCCTGGGGCGCGCGGACCAGCAGGTGAAGGTCCGCGGCTTCCGCATCGAGCCGGGGGAGATCGAGGCGGCGCTCCGCGAGCACCCGGCGGTCCTCGACGCCGTCGTCGTCGCGCGCGCGGACGGGCCGGCGGGGGCGCGGCTGGTGGCCTACGTCGTCCCCCGCGACGGGGCCTCGGTCGCGGCCGATTCGCTCCGCGAGCGGCTGGCGGGGCGGCTCCCGGCGCACATGGTCCCCTCGGCCTTCGTCGTCCTCCCCGCCATCCCGCTGACGCCGAACGGGAAGGTGGACCGCCGGGCGCTCCCCGCGCCGGAGGCGGACGCGAAGGAGCACCAGGCGCCGCGCACCCCCACCGAGGAGGTGCTGGCGGGGATCTGGGGCGAGGTGCTGGGGAGAGACGGCTTCGGGCCGCAGGACGACTTCTTCCACTCCGGCGGGCACTCGCTCCTGGCCACCCGCGTGGCGGTCCGCATCCGCGAGCGCTTCGGCGTCGACCTCCCCCTCAAGGCGCTCTTCGAGGCGCCCACGCTGGAGGCGCTGGCGCACCGCGTGGACACGGCGTTCCGCGGCGAGGCGCTCCCGCCGGTGGTGCACCTCGACGCGAACGACCTCCCGCTCTCGTTCGCGCAGGAGCGGATGTGGTTCATCGACCGCCTCTCGCCCGGGAACGCCAGCTACAACATCTCGCCGTCGATGCGGTTCCGCGGCGCGCTCGACGTCCACGCCATGGAGAGCGCGCTCCGCGAGCTGGTGCGCCGCCACGAGCCGCTGCGGACGACCTTCCCGCTGGTGGACGGGAATCCCGTGCAGCGAGTCGGCCCCGCGGACGGCTTCGCGCTGGAGGTCGAGGACCGCGCCGGGATCGACGACGACGCGCTGTCGCGGATCGCGTCGGAGTACGCGCAGGCGCCGTTCGACCTGGCGGGCGGCCCGCTCTTCCGCGCCCGCCTGGTCCGCCTGGGCGAGGGCGACCACGCGCTGCTGGTGGCGATGCACCACGTCGTCAGCGACGGGTGGAGCATGGGGATCCTCTTCGGCGAGCTGGCGGCGCTCTACCACGCCTTCAGCGCGGGCGAGCCGTCGCCGCTTCCGCCGCTCCCCATCCGCTACGCCGACTTCGCGGCGTGGCAGCGCGCGTGGCTCCAGGGCGAGACGCTGGAGCGCCAGCTCGCCTGGTGGAAGGCGCAGCTGGCCGGCGCCCCCTCCGTCCTCGAGCTCCCCACCGACCGCCCGCGCGCGGCCGTGCGGAGCGAGCGCGGCGGGCGCGTCCCCGTCCTCCTCCCGCCCGAGCTGTCGCGCGGCGTGCACGCGCTCGCCCGGAAGGAGGGCGCCACGCTCTTCATGACGCTCCTGGCCGCCTTCGGGGCCGTGCTGGCGCGGTGGGCGCGGCAGGACGAGGTCGTCGTCGGCACGCCCATCGCCGGGCGGACGCTGCGGGAGACGGAGGGGCTGGTCGGCCTCTTCGTCAACACCCTGGCGCTCCGGGCCGACCTCTCGGGCGACCCGTCGTTCCGCGCGCTCCTGGCCCGCGTCCGCGAGACGACGCTGGGGGCGTACGCGCACCAGGACCTGCCGTTCGAGCGGCTGGTGGAGGAGCTCCAGCCGGAGCGGAGCATGAGCCACACGCCCGTCTTCCAGGCGATGCTCGTCCTCCAGAACACCCCCGACGGCCCCGGCGCGCCGCTCGACCCCGGGCTGGAGATCTCGGCCATCGCCCGCGAGGCGACGACGGCCAAGGTGGACGTCAACCTCACGCTCTTCGAGGCGCCCGACGGCGCCCTCGCCGGCTCGCTGGAGTTCGCGGCCGACCTCTTCGACGCGGAGACGATGGAGCGCCTGGCCGCGCACCTGGAGACCCTCCTCCGCGCCGCCGTGGCCGAGCCGGACGTGTCCGTCGCGGCGCTCCCCCTCCTCTCCGCGGACGAGCGGGCGCGCGTCGTCGGCGCCTTCAACGACACGGACGCCGACCTCGGCGCGGACGTGGCGATCCACCGCCTGTTCGAATCGCAGGTCGAGCGGACGCCGGACGCGGTGGCGCTCGTCTTCGAGGGGGAATCCGTCACCTACGCGGAGCTGAACGCGCGCGTCAACCGCCTCGCGCGGCGGCTCCGCTCTCTCGGCGTGGGCGCGGAGGTGCCGGCGGCGGTCTTCATGGAGCGGAGCGTGGAGATGGTCGTCTCCCTCTACGCCGTGCTCAAGGCGGGCGGCTTCTACGTCCCGGTCGATCCGACTTATCCCGCCGACCGCGTCGCCTACATGCTGGAGGACTCCGCCGCGCCGGTGGTCCTCACCCAGTCGCGTCTCGCGCCGCAGCTCCCCGCGTCGTCCGCGCAGGTGATCGAGGTCGACGGCGCGTGGGACGAGATCGCGCGCGAGGACGCGGGCGACCTGTCCGGTGGGGACGACCCGGCGGCGCTGGCGTACGTCATCTACACCTCCGGCTCCACCGGGCGGCCGAAGGGGGCGATGAACGCCCACCGCGGCGTGGTGAACCGGCTGCGGTGGATGCAGGCCGAATATGGGATCGGCGCGGACGACGTCGTCCTCCAGAAGACGCCCATGTCGTTCGACGTCTCGGTCTGGGAGTTCTTCTGGCCGCTCCTGGTGGGCGCCCGCCTCGCCGTCGCGCGCCCCGAGGGGCACCGCGACCCGGCGTACCTGGCGAAGGTGATCGAGGACGAGGGGGTGACGACGCTCCACTTCGTCCCCTCCATGCTCCGCGCCTTCCTCGACGAGCCGGCGGCGGCGCGGTGCACAGGGGTACGGCGCGTCGTCTGCTCGGGCGAGGCGCTCCCGCTCGACCTCCAGGCGCGCTTCTTCGACCTCCTCCCGGCGGAGCTCCACAACCTCTACGGGCCCACCGAGGCGGCGGTGGACGTGACGTACTGGGCGTGCGAGGGGGAGACGGCGCGCGGCCACGTCCCCATCGGCCGCCCGGTGGCGAACACGCGCATCCACGTCCTCGACCCCTGGGGCGCGCCGTGCCCCGTGGGCGTCCCGGGCGAGCTGCACATCGCCGGGATCCAGGTGGGGCGCGGCTACTGGCGGCGCCCGGGGCTCACGGCCGAGCGCTTCGTCCCCGACGCGCTCTCGGGCGTGGCCGGCGCGCGGGCGTACCGCACGGGCGACCTGGCGCGGTGGCGGCCCGACGGGACGCTGGAGTACCTGGGGCGCACCGATTTCCAGGTGAAGGTGCGCGGGTTGCGGATCGAGCTGGGCGAGATCGAGACCGCCCTCCTCCGCCACCCCGCCGTGGCCGACGCCGTCGTCGCCGCGCGCCCCGACGGACACGGCTCCACGCGGCTGGTGGCGTACTGGGTGGCGGCGGAGGACGTCGCGGACGACGACCTGAAGGCGCACCTCCGACGCGACCTCCCGGAGCACATGGTCCCCGGCGTCTTCGTCCGCCTCGACGCGCTCCCGCTCTCGCCCAACGGCAAGGTCGACCGCCGCGCCCTCCCCGAGTCCGCGGCCGAGGCCGGCGCGCGGGCGTACGCCGCGCCCCGCACGCCCACCGAGGAGGTGCTGGCGGGCGTCTGGGCCGAGCTCCTGCGCGTCCCCCGCGTGGGGCTGCACGACGACTTCTTCGCGCTGGGCGGCCACTCGCTCCTGGCCACGCGCGTCGTCTCGCGCGTCCGCGACGCGCTGGGGGTCGAGCTCCCGCTGCGGACGATGTTCGAGGCGACGACGCTCGGCGCGCTGGCGGCGGCCGTGGACGCGCTCCACCGCGCGGGGGTGGGGATGGCCGCGCCTCCGCTCCGCCGCGGCGGGCGCGCCAGCGACGCCCCGCTCTCGTTCGCGCAGGAGCGGATGTGGTTCATCGACCGCCTCTCGCCCGGGAACGCCAGCTACAACCTCTCGCCCTCGCTCCGGCTCCGCGGCCCCCTCGAGGCCGGCGCCCTGGAGCGCGCCCTCCGCGAGCTGGTGCGCCGCCACGAGCCGCTGCGCACCACCTTCCCCGTCGTGGACGGGAGCCCCGTGCAGCGCGTGGGGTCCGCGGACGCCTTCGCGCTGGAGGTGGAGGAGCACGCCGGGATCTCGGACGACGAGCTGTCGCGGATCGCGAGCGACTACGCGCAGGCGCCCTTCGACCTGGCGCGCGGCCCCGTCTTCCGCGCCCGCCTCCTGCGGCTGGGAGACGACGACCACGCGCTCCTGATGCCCATGCACCACATCGTCACCGACGGGTGGAGCATGGGGATCCTCCTCGGCGAGCTGGGGGCGCTCTACCGCGCCTTCGCGGCGGGCGAGCCGTCGCCGCTTCCGCCGCTCCCCATCCGCTACGCCGAGTTCGCCGCCTGGCAGCGCGGGTGGCTCCGGGGCGAGACGCTGGAGCGGCACCTCGCCTGGTGGAAGGCGCAGCTGGCCGGCGCGCCGTCCGTCCTCGAGCTTCCCACCGACCGGCCCCGCGCGGCGGTGCGGAGCGAGCGCGGGGGGCGCGTCCCCGTCGAGCTCCCGCCGGACCTCTCGCGCGGGGTCCACGCGCTCGCCCGGGAGGAAGGCGCCACGCTCTTCATGACGCTCCTGGCCGCGTACGCCGCCGTGCTGGCGCGGTGGGCGCGGCAGGACGAGGTCGTCGTCGGCACCCCCATCGCCGGGCGGACGCTGCGGGAGACGGAGGGGCTGGTGGGCCTCTTCATCAACACCCTGGCGCTCCGGGCCGACCTCACGGGCGACCCCTCGTTCCGGACGCTCCTGGCCCGCGTCCGCGAGACGACGCTGGGGGCGTACGCGCACCAGGACCTCCCCTTCGAGCGGCTGTGGAGGAGCTCCAGCCCGAGCGCTCCCTGAGCCACACCCCCGTCTTCCAGGCGATCCTCTCCCTCCAGAACACGCCGACGGGGCTCGACGGGCCGCTGGAGACGGGGGCGGAGGGGGAGGCGGAGCTGCAGGCCGCGCCGGTCGCCTACGACACCGCCACCGCGAAGGTCGACGTCACCCTCCACCTCGCCGAGGCGCCGGACGGCGTGCTGGCGGGGTCGCTGGAGTTCGCGGCCGACCTCTTCGACGCGGAGACGATGGAGCGCCTGGCCGCGCACCTGGAGACCCTCCTCCGCGCCGCCGTGGCCGCGCCGGACACGCCCGTCATGGAGCTGCCGATGATGGGCGCGGACGAGCGCGCGGCCGTCGTGGCGGCGGGGGCGGCGACGGCGGAGGTGCCGGCGGCGGAGACGCTGCACGGGCTCTTCGCCGCGCAGGCGGCGCGGACCCCGGACGCGGTCGCGGTGCGCTTCGAAGACCGGTCGGTCACCTACGCGGAGCTGGACGCGCGGGCCGGCCGGCTGGCGCGGCGGCTGCGCGCGCTGGGCGTGGGCCCGGAGACGCGCGTCGGCCTCTGCGTGGAGCGCTCGCCGGAGACGGTCGCCGGGATCCTGGGCATCCTCAAGGCCGGCGGCGGCTACGTCCCGCTCGACCCCGCGTACCCGGACGAGCGCCTGGCGTACATGCTGGACGACTCGGCCGTCCCCGTCGTCGTCACCACCGCCGCGCTGGCGGAGAAGGTGGCGGGCGAGGGGCGCGCGCTCGTCGTCCTCGACGGCGGAGAGGATTGGGCCGATGCGGGCGAGGATCTTCCGGCGATCGACGCCGGGCCCGGCTCGCTGGCGTACGTCATCTACACCTCCGGGTCGACGGGGCGGCCGAAGGGGGTGGAGGTCACGCACGGCAACGTCGTCCGGCTGATGCGCGCCACGGAGCCGTGGTTCGGCTTCGGGAGCGGCGACGTGTGGACGCTCTTCCACTCGTACGCCTTCGACTTCTCGGTGTGGGAGCTGTGGGGGGCGCTCCTCCACGGCGGCCGGCTGGTCGTCGTCCCCTTCCTCGTCTCGCGCGAGCCCGAGGCCTTCTACGCGCTCCTGGAGCGCGAGCGGGTGACGGTGCTCAACCAGACCCCGTCCGCGTTCCGCCAGCTCATGCGCGCGGACGAGGCGGCGGCGGCGCGGGGGGCGATGCGGAGCCTCGCGCTCCGCTACGTGGTCTTCGGTGGCGAGGCGCTGGAGCCGGGGTCGCTCCGCGGGTGGGTCGAGCGGCGGGGCGACGACGCGCCCCGGCTCGTCAACATGTACGGGATCACCGAGACCACCGTCCACGTCACCTGCCGCGTCCTCCGCGGGGCCGACGTGGCGGCGGGGGCGGCCAGCCCCATCGGCGTCCCCCTCCCCGACCTGTCGGTGCACCTCCTCGACGCGCGCGGCGAGCCCGTCCCGGTCGGCGTCGTGGGCGAGATGCACGTGGGCGGCGCGGGGGTGGCGCGCGGCTACCTGGGGCGGCCGGAGCTCACCTCCCGGCGCTTCGTGCCCGACCCGTTCTCCGCCGCCCCCGGCGCGCGCCTCTACCGCTCGGGCGACCTGGCGCGGCGCCTCGCCGACGGCTCGCTGGAGTTCCTGGGGCGCGCCGACGAGCAGGTGAAGGTGCGCGGCTTCCGCATCGAGCCGGGCGAGGTCGCCTCCGTCCTCCTGGAGCACCCGGCGGTGCGCGAGGCCGTCGTCGTCGTCCGCGGCGAGGGCGACGCGAGGCGGCTGGTGGCCTACGTCGTCCCCGCGCCGGGGGTGGCGGCGCCGCCGGCGGCGGAGCTGCGGGCGCACGCGGCCGGGCGCCTCCCGGAGTACATGGTCCCCGCCGCGTTCGTGGCGATGGACGCGCTCCCCGTCACCCGCAACGGCAAGGTCGACCGCCGCGCCCTCCCCGACCCCGAGCCGGACGCCGGGCGCGCCTACCTCCCGCCGCGCACGCCCACCGAGGAGATCCTGGCCTCGGCCTGGGCCGAGCTGCTGGAGGTGGAGCGCGTGGGGGCCGACGACGACTTCTTCGCCCTCGGCGGCCACTCGCTCCTGGCCACGCGCGTCGTCTCGCGCGTCCGCGAGGCGCTGGGGGTGGAGCTCCCGCTGCGGACGCTCTTCGAGGCGCCCGACCTGGGCGCGCTCGCCGCCGCCGTCGACGCGCTGCTGCGCGAGGGGGCGGGAGTGGCCGCGCCCCCCGTCCGCCACGTCGAGCACGGGGTCGACGCGCCGCTCTCGTTCGCGCAGGAGCGGCTCTGGTTCGTCGACCGGATGGAGCCGGGGTCGCCCGTCTACCACATGCCGTCGACCTACCGCCTGGTCGGCCCGCTCGACGTGGACGCGCTCCGGCGGGCGGTGGAGGCGCTGGTGCGGCGGCACGAGACGCTGCGGACGAGCTTCCCCGAGGTGGACGGCGTCCCCGTGCAGCGCGTCGCGCCCGCCGGCCCGGTCGACGTCCCCGTGCACGATCTCTCGCACCTCCCGGAGGAGGAGCGCGGCGAGGCGCTGCACGCGCGGGCGCGGGAGAACGCGATGGCGCCCTTCGACCTCGCCGCCGGCCCCGTCTTCCGCGCGTCGCTGGTGCGGATGGCGCCGGACGACCACGCGCTCCTCTTCAACCTCCACCACGTCGTCTCCGACGGGTGGTCGCTGGGGATCCTCTCGGACGAGCTGTCGGCGCTCTACGGCGCCTTCTCGCGCGGGGAGGCGTCGCCGCTCGCGGAGCTCCCGGTCCAGTACGCCGACTACGCCCTCTGGCAGCGCGACTGGCTGCGGGGCGAGGTGCTGGAGCGGCAGGTGGACTACTGGCGGCGCAAGCTGGGGGGCGCGCCGCCGCTCCTGGAGCTGCCGACCGACCGGCCGCGCCCGGCCGTGCAGACGCACACCGGCGCCGCGGCGGGCGTCCTCCTCCCGCGCGAGGCGGCCGACCGGCTCCTGGCGTTCACCCGCGCCGAGGGGGTGACGCTCTTCATGGCGCTCCTGGCGGCGTTCGACGTCGTCCTCGCGCGCCTGTCGGGGCAGGACGACGTGGTGGTGGGGACGCCGGTGGCGGGGCGGACGCGGGCGGAGACGGAGGGGCTGATCGGCCTCTTCCTCAACTCGCTGGCGCTCCGCACCGACCTCTCGGGCGAGCCGACCTTCCGCGAGCTCCTCCGCCGCGTCCGCGAGACGACGCTGGAGGCGTACGCGCACCAGGACCTCCCCTTCGAGCGGCTCCTGGAGGAGCTCCAGCCGAAGCGCTCGCTGTCGCACACCCCGGTCTTCCAGGTGATGCTCAACCTCCTCAACTTCGAGGAGGGCGAGATCGCCATGCCCGGGCTGGAGGTGCGGCAGCTCGGCTCCGGCGGCGAGACGGGCGCCAAGTTCGACCTCACCATCTACGCGGGCGAGGCGGAGGACGGCGTCGGCATCCACCTGGTCTACAACGCCGACCTCTTCGACGCGCCGCGGATGGAGGGGCTGCTGATGCAGGTGGCCTCCGTCCTCGACCAGGGCGTCGCCGCGCCCGAGACGCCCGTCGCCCGCCTCTCGCTGGTGACGGAGGAGGCGCGCGCGCTCCTCCCCGATCCCGCCGCCCCTCTCTCGGCCGAGTGGCGCGGGAGCGTCCCGGCGGTCTTCGCGCGGCACGCGGCGCGGACGCCGGACGCGCTCTCCGCGGAGGACGGCGCGGAGCGGTGGACGTATCGCGAGATGGACGAGGCGTCGAGCCGGATCGCGAATCGGCTGATCGCCTCCGGCGTGCGCCCGGGCGACGTCGTGGCCGTCTACGCCCACCGGAGCGCGGCGATGGTGCGCGCGCTCCTGGGCGTCCTGAAGGGCGGCGCCGCCTTCCTGGCGCTCGACCCCGCCTATCCCCCCTCGCGCCTCGCGGAGTACGCGCGGATCGCGAAGCCGGCGGCGTTCCTCCGCATCGGCGCGGCGGGCGAGGTCCCGGCGGAGGTGGAGGACGCGCTCCGGGAGACGTCGCGCTGCACGGTGGTCCTGGGGCGGAAGGTCGAGGACGAAGTAAACGAAGTGAACGCGGTCGATGGGCTCGCGGACGTCTCGGCCGAGGCGCCTTCGGTCGAGATCGGGCCCGATTCGCTCGCGTACCTCTCGTTCACTTCGGGGACGACGGGGACGCCCAAGGCGGTGATGGGGCGCCACGGCTCGCTCACGCACTTCACCCCGTGGCTGGCGGAGGAGTTCGATCTCACCTCCGCCGATCGGTTCTCGCTCCTCTCCGGCCTGGCGCACGACCCGCTGCACCGCGACGTCTTCACGCCGCTCCAGCTCGGCGCCTCCGTCGTGGCGCCCGATCCGGAGGAGATCGGCACGCCCGGCTACCTCGCGGCGTGGCTGCGCGAGGCGCGGGTCACCGTCGCGCACCTCACTCCGGCGATGGGGCAGCTGATCGCCGACGCGCCGGAGGGGGAGACGATTCCGTCCCTCCGCCGCGCCTTCTTCGTGGGCGACGTGCTCCGGCGCGGCGACGTGGAGCGGCTCGTCCGCCTGGCGCCGAAGCTGACGGTGATCAACTACTACGGCTCGACGGAGACGCAGCGCGCCGTCGGCTACCACGTCGTGCGGCTGGAGGGCGACGACCGGCGCCGCGAGGTCATTCCTCTCGGGAAGGGGATTCCGGATGTCCAGCTCCTCGTCGTCAACGCGGCGGGCGAGCCGGCCGGCGTGGGCGAGGTGGGCGAGGTCTGGCTCCGCAGCCCGCACGTGGCGCTCGGCTACCTGAACGATCCCGCGCTGACGGCGGAGCGCTTCCTCCGCAACCCGTGGGGGACGGAGGAGGGCGACCGGCTCTATCGCACCGGCGACCTCGGGCGCTACCGCCCGGACGGCGAGGTGGAGCCGATGGGCCGCGCCGACGGGCAGGTGAAGGTCCGCGGCTTCCGCGTGGAGCTGGGCGAGATCGAGGCCGCCCTCGCCCGCCACCCCTCCGTCCGCGAAGCCGTCGTCGTCGCGCGCGAGACGCGGCCGGGCGAGCGGCACCTGGTGGCCTACGTCGTCCCCTCCGGCGGCGACGTGGACCTCGACGCGCTCCGGGCGCACCTCCGCGCGGCGCTCCCCGAGTTCATGGTCCCCGCCGCCTTCCGCGCGCTCGACCGGCTTCCGCTGACCGCGAACGGGAAGATCGACCGCCGTGCGCTCCCCGACGTGACTCCGGAAGCGTCGGACGATCGCGCGACGACGCCGCGCACGGAGACGGAAGCAGCGGTCGCGGCCATCTGGCGCGAGGTGCTGGGGCGCGACGTGGTGGGCGTGAGCGACGATTTCTTCTCGCTCGGCGGCCACTCGCTCCGCGCCACGCAGGTGCTCTCGCGCGTGCAGCAGCGGCTGGGCGTGAAGCTGCCGGTGAAGGCGTTCTTCGCCGATCCCACGGTCGGCGGCCTGGCGGAGGCCATCGACGCGAATCGGACCTCGCAGCCGGAGGCGGAGACCGTATCCGCGCCCGTCGAAGAGGACGCGAAGTACGGCGACGGCGTCTACCCGCTCTCGTTCGCGCAGCAGCGGCTCTGGCTCCTGGGTCAGATTGAGCCGACGGTCGCCTACAACATGCCGACGGCGCTCCGCTTCGGGGGCGCGCTCGACGTCTGGGCGCTGGAGCGCGCGCTGGAGGAGATCGTCCGCCGCCACGAGACGCTGCGCACCACCATCGAGCTGCAGGGCGACGAGCCGGTGCAGGTCGTCCACTCCGTGCGCCCGCTGCGGCTGCGGATCGTGGACGTCCCGGCCGATTCGGAGGACGCGCTCTTCACCGAGTACCGCCGCCTGGCCGCGGAGGAGGCGCGCGCGCCGTTCCCCGCCGCCGGCCCCTTCGCCCGCGCGCGGCTGCTGCGGGGCGGGGAAGGCGACCACGTGCTCCTGTGGACGACGCATCACATCGTCAGCGACGGGTGGTCGAACGGCGTCTTCATGGGCGAGCTGATGACGCTGTACCACGCCTTCGCTCGCGAAGAAGCCTCTCCGCTTCCGCCGCTCCCGACGCAGTACGGCGAGTACGCGGCCCGGCAGCGGCGCGAGCTTGCGGGCGCGGCGCTGGAGCGGCAGGTGGCGTACTGGACGGACGCGCTCGCCGGCGCGCCGACGCTGCTGGACCTGCCGACCGACCGGCCGCGCCCCGCCGTGCAGAGCGGGCGCGGCGCGTCGTTCCCCTTCGCGCTCCCCGAAGGGACGGCGGCGCGCGTCGGCCGGCTGGCGCGCGCGGCGGACGCCACGCCGTTCATGGTGCTGCTGGCGGCGTTCGGGGCCCTCCTCTCGCGCTGGTCCGGGCAGGACGACGTGGTGGTGGGGACGCCGATCGCCAACCGCACGCGGCCGGAGGTGGAGGGGCTGATCGGCTTCTTCGCCAATACGCTGGCGCTGCGCACCGACCTCTCGGGCGACCCCGGTTTCCGCGCGCTCGTCGGCCGCGTGCGCGAGGCCACGCTGGGCGCGTACGACCACCAGGACCTCCCGTTCGAGAAGCTGGTGGAAGAGCTGCGCCCCGAGCGGAGCCTCAGCCACACCCCCGTCTTCCAGGTGATGCTCACCCTCCAGAACGCCCCCCGCGCCGAGGGCGGCGAGGGGCCGGAGGGGCTCACCATCGGCGGGCTGGCGCGCGAGAAGGAGGCGTCCGCCTTCGACCTCACGCTCCAGCTCTTCGAGGCCGGCGGCGAGATGTACGGCTTCCTGGAGTACGCGACCGACCTCTTCGACCGCGAGACGATGGAGCGGCTGGTGGCGCAGCTCGCCACCCTCCTCGACTCCGCCGCCGCCGACCCGTCCGCGCGCCTCTCCGACCTCTCCATCGTCCCGGACGAGGACCGCGCGCTCGTCGTCTCGGAATGGAATCGCACCGAGGCCGATTACCCGCGCGAACTCTGCATCCACGACCTGATCGCGGAGCAGGCGGCGCGGACGCCGGACGCGGTCGCGCTGGAGCTCGACGGCGTCGCGACGACGTACGCCGAGCTGGATCGGCAGGCCGCCGCGCTCGCCCGCCGCCTCCACGCGCTCGGCGTGCGCCCGGAGACGCGCGTGGGCGTGAGCCTGGAGCGCGGGCCGGCGATGGTGGTCGCCATGCTCGCCGCGCTCGAGGCGGGCGGCGCCTACGTCCCGCTCGACCCGGCGTATCCGCGCGAGCGGCTGGCGTACATGGTCGAGGACTCAGGCGTCGCCGTCCTCCTGACGCAGTCGTCGCTCGTTGGCGACCTCCCCGAGACCGCCGTCCCCGTCGTGCTGCTGGACGGGGATGCGGATTCGGGAGATGACGATTCGTCGCCCGATCCGGCCGTCGCCGTCGATCCGCGGAACGCCGCGTACGTGATCTACACGTCGGGGTCGACGGGGAAGCCGAAGGGCGTCGTCGTCCCGCACGGCGCGGTGGTCAACTTCCTCGCGTCGATGGCGCGCGAGCCCGGCCTGTCCGCGGGCGACCGGCTCCTGGCGGTGACGACGAACGGCTTCGACATCTCCGTCCTGGAGATCTTCCTCCCGCTGACGCTGGGCGCCACCGTCGTCCTCGCCGACCGCGAGACCACGGCGGACGGCGCCCGCCTCCGCGACCTCGCCTCGTCCAGCCGCGCGACGGCGATGCAGGCGACGCCCGCCACGTGGCGGATGCTGGGGGAGGCGGGGTGGACGGCGCCCGCGGGGATGACGCTCCTCTGCGGCGGCGAGGCGCTCCCGCGCGAGCTGGCGGATGCCCTCACCGCGGGCGGCGCGGCGCTGTGGAACATGTACGGGCCGACGGAGACCACCGTCTGGTCCACCACCGAGCGCGTCGCGCCGGGCGAGGCCATCACCATCGGCCGCCCGATCGCGAACACGCGGGTCTACGTGCTCGACGCCCGCTTCCGCCCCGCCCCCGTCGGCGTCCCCGGCGAGCTGTGCATCGGCGGCGACGGGGTGACGCGCGGCTACCTGGGGCGGCCGGGGATGACGGCCGAGCGCTTCGTCCCCGACCCGTTCGCGTCCACGCCGGGCGCGCGGATCTACCGCACGGGCGACCGGGCGCGGTGGCGGCCGGACGGGCGGCTGGAGTACCTGGGCCGCCTGGACGCCCAGGTGAAGGTGCGCGGCCACCGCATCGAGCCCGGCGAGATCGAGTCCGCCCTCCTCCGCCACCCGTCCGTCCGCCAGGCCGTCGTCGTCGCCCGCGAGACGGCGCCGGGCGACGTGCGCCTCGTCGCCTACCTCGTGGCGGCGGGCGAGCCGGCGGCGACGGGCGAGCTGCGGGCGCACCTGCGGGCCGGTCTGCCGGAGTACATGGTCCCCTCCGCCTTCGTCTGGCTGGACGCGATCCCGCTGACGAAGAGCGGGAAGGTGGACCGCCGCGCCCTCCCCGCGCCCGACCGCGACCCGTCGGCCGACGCGTACGTCGCCCCGCGCGACGAGACGGAGGCCGGGCTGGCCGAGGTGTGGGCCGAGGTGCTGGGCGTCTCGCGCGTCGGGGCGACCGACAACTTCTTCGACCTGGGCGGCCACTCGCTCCTGGCCGTGCGGCTGATGTCGCGCGTCCGCCAGCGCTTCGGGCGCGAGCTCCCGCTGGGCGCCCTCTTCCAGCGCCCCACGCTGGCCGAGTTCGCGGCGCTGCTGGCGCCGGACGCGGCCGAGGCGGCGTTCTCGCCGCTGGTGCCGATCCGGCCGGAGGGCGCGGAGGCGCCGATCTTCGTCGTCCACCCCGCGGGCGGCACCGTCTTCCGCTACGCGCACCTGGCGCGGCACCTCCCCGAGGGCCGCCCCGTCTACGGCGTGCAGGCCGTGGGCGTGGCGGGCGAGGCCGAGCCGCTGGGGAGCGTGGAGGAGATGGCCGCGCGCTACGTGGAGGCGGTCCGCGAGGCGCAGCCGCGCGGCCCCTACCTCCTCTCCGGCTGGTCGGCCGGCGGCGTGATCGCGTTCGCGATGGCGCACCGCCTCCGCGCGGCGGGCGAGGAGGTGGCCCTCGTCGCCCTGATCGACGCCGACGTCCCGCGGGAGGACTGGGCGACCCTCGCCCCCGACGACGTGGAGCTGATGCGCCGCGTCGTCCGCGACCTCGGCGAGCCCGACGAGGAGAAGCTGGAGGCGATGGTCGCCGCCCTCCGCGCCATCCCGGCGGAGGACCGGCTCCAGGGCTTGAGGGAGTGGATCGCGCGGAGCGGCCTCCCGATCCCGGACGACCAGGTGGCGCAGATCGGCCGCACGGTGAAGGTCTTCGACGCCACCGTCCGCGCGGTGAACGCCCACCGCCTGGAGCCCTACGACGGCCGCGTCCTCCTCCTCCGCGCCGAGCTGGGGATCCCCGGCCACCCGGACACCCGCCCCGGCGGCCTGGCCGGCGCCTGGCGCCCCTTCGTCGCCAGGGAGCTGGAGGTGCGCGACGTTCCCGGCACCCACGGCACCGTCGTCTCCGAGCCCCACGTCCAGGCCGTCGCGGCGGCGCTGGCCGAGGCGCTCGCGAAGACCGGGGCGGAGCCCCGGACCGGACGAGGGGTACGGGAATAGCATGGCTCTGGGGGACGGCCGGTCCCAGCCCCGGTCCCTGGCGGATTCCTTGCGTGTCGGAGTACGCCTGTGTAAGCTGTGAGCAGTTTGCCCCGGAGACGAGAGATGGCGACGAAGCGCCCCGGCACGACGCCCCAGATCCAGACCATCGAAGCCGCCCGCGAGCGCCTCGGGCTCGGGTACGGCGAGATCGCGGCGGCGATCCACACGCAGGAGCGCACGCTCGACCAGTGGATGAAGGGGGGCGCGACGCCTCCGCCCATCTTCCTCGACCGGCTGAACGGGATGGCGAAGCTCCTCCGGGAGCTCGAGCGGACCTTCGCCGACGCGGACGACGCGCGGGCGTGGCTGCGCGCGCCCAACCCCTCGCTGGGCCAGGCGACGCCGCGCGAGCTCGTCGCCGCCGGGGAGATGGAGCGCGTCGCGGACATGCTGTACGCCCTGAACGCGGGAATCCCCACCTGATCTCCTCCCCGATGACGAGTGGCCAGGGACGACTACCACGGGCCGGCGTTCCGGCAGTGCCATCCTGACTACACGGACCTCGCCGCGACGGCTCGCGTCAGTCCGCGCCACCCCTTCCGGTTCAACCCGCTCGGCGAGTTCGGCGTCCTCTACGTCGCCCTGAGCGAGCGCACCGCGCACGCGGAGCTCGTGCGGCAGGCGGACCGCCGGGGCGTGGCCGTCGAGAAGATGGCCCCCCGCGTGATGCTGCTGCTGGACGTCCGCCTCTCCCGCGTTCTGGACCTCACCGACGGCCAGGTCCGGGAAGCCTGGGACGTCACCCTCGACGAGCTCGCCTCGGACGACTACCAGAAGTGCCAGGAGGTGGCCCGCGTCGCCCGGCGCGAAGGCTACGAAGCCATCCGCTATCCCTCGGCCACCGGCGAGGGAGAAAATCTCGCGATCTTTTTCGACCACCTGCGCACGGGCTCCGCCGTCGAGGTGGTCCGGGCGAACGAGTACCCGCTCGCCGAGCCTCCGAGCCCGTCTTTCCTCGGCCGGATCAAGGTCAGGATCTTCGGAGGCGAGAAAGAGAAGTAGAAACCGTCCTCGCGGAAGCACGCGGGTCCGTCGCCGTGGCGCCGGACCCGCG
>DATACF010000188.1:0-3748 GCA_036259235.1 Longimicrobium sp.
CCGCCCGGCCACGATCACCACCCGCCCCATCGTCCCCTTGTGCGCGTTCGGCGGCACGGGCGGTAGCTTCGCGCGCGCCCACGCGGGCGTCAGCAGCTCCGCGCCGCTCGCCGGCGACGGGTCCGGCGCGGAGCTGCTGACGCCCGCGTGGGCGCGCGCGAAGCTACCGCCCGTGCCGCCGAACGCGCACAAGGGGACGATGGGGCGGGTGGTGATCGTGGCCGGGCGGAAGGGGATGGCGGGCGCGGCGGTCCTCGCCGGCTCGGGCGCGCTGCGCTCGGGCGCGGGGATGGCCGTCCTCGTCTCCGCCGGGGAGAACCGCGCCATCCTCCAGTCCTCGCTCCCCGAAGCGCTCTTCGAGGACCGCGACGCGCTCTCGGACGGCGTCTTCGAGAAGGCGGACACCGTCGTCGCCGGGCCGGGGATGGGGACGGACGACACGTCGCTCGCGCTGCTGCGGCGCGTGATCGAGGAAAGCGGCGGCCCGCTCCTCTTCGACGCGGACGCCACGACGCTGCTGGCGCAGAATCCCGATCTGCGAAACGAGATCGCGGCGCCGCTGGTGCTGACGCCGCACCCGGGGGAGATGGCGCGGCTGCTGGGGAAGGAGACGAAGGAGATCACCGCCGACCCGGTCGCCGCCGCGCGCGAGGCGGCGGAGCGCTTCGGCTGCGTGGTGCTGCTGAAGGGCGCGCCTTCCGTCGTCGCGGCGCCGGACCGGCCGATGCTCGTCAACGTCACCGGGCACTCAGGCATTGCGACGGGCGGGATGGGCGACGTCCTCTCCGGCGTCGCCGGCGCCTTCCTCGCGCTCGGGATCGACGGGCGCGACGCCGCCGGGCTCGGCCTCTTCCACGCCGGACGCGCGGCGGAGATCGCTGGAAAGGGACGGGGTCTCACCCCGCGCGACGTCGCTGATGCACTCCCTTCCGCACTCTCGGAGAACGCGCCTCGGGAGAGCGCGCTTAGGCTCCCGGGAATCACGCTGGACCTGCGCGCGGCATACTGATCCGGTCCGCGACCGGCTCTCGCCGGGCACGATGAATCGCGCGATCCCGTGAAATCGGCGCGCCGATCGGCCTTGTTTCGGAAGGGACCCGGACGATTGCGGAATCGTTGACAGTCTGTCGCGCGAAAGGTACGTTCCGCCCGCTTTCTCCGGCGTTCAAAACCGCAACGCGCACACGGTTTCGAGATACATGTCGAACATCCTGCAGATCAAGGCGCGCGAGATCCTGGACTCGCGCGGCAACCCCACCGTCGAGGCCGACGTGCTGCTCGACAGCGGCGCCTTCGGGCGGGCGGCGGTGCCGAGCGGCGCCTCCACCGGCGAGCACGAGGCGGTGGAGCTGCGCGACGGCGACAAGGGGCGCTACCTGGGCAAGGGCGTCCGCAAGGCGGTCGAGAACGTCAACAACGAGATCGCCCGCGAGCTCACCGGCTTCGACGCCTACGACCAGGTGGGGCTCGACCGGGCGATGATCGCCCTCGACGGCACCCCCAACAAGGGCGGCCTCGGCGCCAACGCCCTCCTCGCCGTCTCGCTGGCCGCCGCGCGCGCGGCGGCCGTCGACTGCGGCCTCCCCCTCTACCGCTACCTGGGCGGCCCGCTGGCGAACGTCCTCCCCGTGCCGATGCTCAACATCCTCAACGGGGGCGCGCACGCGGCCAACAACGTGGACTTCCAGGAGTTCATGGTGATGCCCGTGGGCGCGCAGAGCTTCTCGGAGGGCCTGCGGATGGGCGCCGAGATCTTCCACTCGCTCAAGAAGGTGCTCTCGGGGCAGAAGAAGAGCACCTCGGTGGGCGACGAGGGCGGCTTCGCCCCCGACCTGGGGAGCAACGAGGAGGCGGTGGAGGTGATCCTCCAGGCCGTCGAGGCGGCCGGCTACCGGCCGGGCGACGACATCGTCCTGGCGCTCGACGTCGCCTCGTCCGAGATGTGGCGCGACGGCGGGTACGTCTTCCACAAGTCGAGCGGCGAGCGGAAGACCCCGGCCGAGATGGTCCAGTTCTACGCCGACTGGTGCGCCCGCTACCCGATCCGCTCCATCGAGGACGGGATGGCCGAGAACGACTGGGACGGGTGGAAGCAGCTCACCGACGCCGTCGGAAGCCGCGTGCAGCTGGTGGGCGACGACCTCTTCGTCACCAGCACCGAGCGGCTGGCCCGGGGGATCGAGGGGGGCTTCGCCAACGCCATCCTCATCAAGGTCAACCAGATCGGGACGCTGACCGAGACGCTGGAGGCGATCGAGATGGCGCGGAAGGCGGGGTACAACGCCATCATGTCGCACCGCTCGGGCGAGACGGAGGACACCTTCATCGCCGACCTGGCCGTCGCCACGGGGGTGGGGCAGATCAAGACGGGGAGCGCCTCCCGCACCGACCGCGTGGCCAAGTACAACCAGCTCCTCCGCATCGAGGAAGAGCTCGGCGCCGCCGCGCGCTACCCCGGCCGCGGCCTGTGGCGCTGAAGCCCGGCGCCGGGCGGCGGCTCCTGGCCGGCGCGGTGCTGGCCGTGGCCGCCTACTACGCCCTCTGGGGGGGCGAGTACTCGGTGTTCGACCTCCTGACGCTGGAGCGCGACACGCGCGACGCCGAGGCGGCGCTGGCCCGCACCCGGCGCGAGGCCGACTCGCTCCGGGCCGAGGCGAAGCGGCTGGAGGACGACCCCGCCACCATCGAGCGGGTGGCGCGGGAGCGCTTCGGGATGATCCGCGAGGGCGAGGTGCTGTACCGCTTCGTCCCCGTGGACTCCGGGGCCCCTCAAGGGGCGTCGCGGCCTTGACATAGGGGCGCGCCGGGGGTAGATTGGAGACCTCTGACGCGGGGTGGAGCAGCCTGGTAGCTCGTCGGGCTCATAACCCGAAGGTCGCGGGTTCGAATCCCGCCCCCGCTACTTCCGGACGGGGCCGGTCCCCCAAAAGGTGACCGGCTCTTTCCATCGGTGTCACGGCAGGGTAGCTCAGCTGGTTAGAGCACGGCACTCATAATGCCGGGGTCGGGGGTTCGAGTCCCCCCCCTGCTACTGTAGATCGAAGGCCGCTTCCGCAGGGAGGCGGCCTTTTTGCTGTCTCCACGGCGGGTTCTGACGCGCCGCCCCGCGCGGTCGCAGGATGTGTCCTCGGCGACCCGCACGGAAGCGCCGCGGGCCTCGTTTCGACTCTGGAGCCGCATGGTCCTCTGCCGGAAGTGCGCCCACACGGCGGGCCCGGGAACGATGTCGTGCCCGCGCTGCGGATGGAGCTTCCCCTGGTACCGCTCGCGGCGGTGGAAGCCCGACTTCTCGCACGCGCTCGGGCTGGCGGTCGGGAAGCGGTGCCCCCGCTGCGACCGCCCCACCACGCGCCGCCGCTCGCCCCTCTGGCTCAAGCCCCTCCGCGTCGTCTCCCTCCACCGGTGCAGCTACCGCACCTGCGACGGGTGCGGGTGGCGCGGGGCGGCGTTCCACGGGCGGGGGCACGAGCAGGCGCGGAGACGGCGTGAGGGAAGTGCGTGAGTGCGTGAGTGCGTGAGTGCGTGAGTGCGTGAGTGCGTGAGTGCGTTGGGTCCGGTGGGGCGATGGATGAGGGTGCGCGGCGCGGGCATCGTCGGCCCTCACCCAGCTCGCTTAGGCTCGTTCCCATCCGAAATCGCGATATTCGACCGTTGGATGGTTAGCGAGAGAAGAGCGCAGATCGAAAAACGGGCGGTCCAACGAGCCGTTACAGGTGTCCACCAGTACGTTCGACAGCACGCGAAAGAC
>DATACF010000189.1:0-1949 GCA_036259235.1 Longimicrobium sp.
CCCGCCGCCCCGCCACCCCCACGACCGCGCCCGCCGCCGCGGCGGATTGCTCTCGCCCGGGATTGGACATTCCATTTTATTGCACGCACCGCGCCGCTGTGCCCCGCCCTTCGGCGGCGCGGTGTTCCGGTGCGGGAACATCGCCGGGGTGTCGAGAAATCCGACACCTCGGCCCGGTTCTGCGTTCGGATTCCAGGCCCCGCCTCGCGAAACCGTCGCCTGTCGAGTTTCTGGACACCGACGGGCCCATCCTCGCCGGGAGGACGGGCCCGCTCACGCCGACAGAATCCAACCACGAGTCTCACGCAGAGCAGCAGAGTCAGCAGAGGAACTTCATGGGGTTCTCTGCTGACCCTGCTGCTCTGCGTGAGATTGCGGTTCTGCGGGCCCGGATCGGACGCCGGGCTTCCCCGCGGGCGCCGGGCCGCGTATCGTGGACCCTCCCAGGCGGGATCGCTTCCCCCCGAACCCGGAGTCCGAGATGTCTCCCCGGTCCCTTCTCCGCCGCGCCCCCCTCCCCCTCGCCGCGCTCGCGGTGCTGGCCGCCCTCCCCGCCCGCGCGCAGGACCACGCGCACGGCGGGGCGCACGGCGAGCTCGGGCGCGTCGACTTCCCCACGTCGTGCAACGCGCGGGCGCAGCCGCTGGTGGAGCGCGGCGTGGCCATGCTGCACTCCTTCTGGTTCGACCAGGCGTACCGAACCTTCGGCGAGGCGGCGGCGGCCGATCCGCGCTGCGCCATGGCGCCGTGGGGGGTCGCCATGACGCTCCTCGGCAACCCGTTCGCGGGAGCGCCGCCGACGCCCGAGCGGCTGCGCGAGGGACTGGCCGCGGCGCGGAGCGCGACCGAGCTGGCCCGCGCCGCCACCCCGCGCGAGCAGGGGTACGCGGCCGCCGCGCTGGCGCTCTACGAGAACCACGAGACGGTCGAGTACCGCGCGCGGATGCGGGCCCACGAGGCGGCCCTCCGGACGTTGCGCGAGGCCGCGCCCGGCGACCCCGAGGCGGCCATCTTCCACGCCCGGGCCATCATCGCCAACGCCCCGCCCACCGACCTGACGTTCGCGCGCCAGCTGGAGGCGGCCCAGATCCTGGAGCCCCTCTTCCTGGCCCGCCCCGACCACCCGGGGCTCGCGCACTACACCATCCACGCCTTCGACGCGCCCCCCATCGCCGAGAAGGGGCTGGAGGCGGCGCGGCGCTACGCGGGGATCGCCCCGGCGGCGCCGCACGCGCTCCACATGCCGTCGCACATCTTCACGCGGCTGGGCTACTGGGACGAGTCGATCGAGGCCAACCGCCGCTCGGCCGCCGCCGAGCCCGACAGCAACGCCGCCGTCCACCCCATGGACTACCTGGTCTACGCCTACCTCCAGCAGGGGCGCGACGCCGACGCCAAGCGGGTCGTCGACCGCGCGTCGCGGAACACCGACCGCTTCTACTCCGGAGTGCTGGGCTACAACTTCGCCGCCATGCCCGCGCGCTACGCGCTGGAGCGCGAGGCGTGGGCCGAGGCCGCCGCCCTCCCCCTCCCCACCGGCGCCCCCCCGCAGGTGGAGGCCATCACCCGCTTCGCGCGGGCGGTCGGCGCCGCGCGCTCGGGCGACGCGCGGCGGGCGCACGACGAGGTCGCCGCCCTCGAATCCCTCGCCGAATCGCTCGCCGCCCGGCGCGACGAGTACTGGGCCACCATCGTCGGCGCGCAGCACATGGCGGCCGAGGCGTGGCTGATGCGCGCAGCGGGCGACGAGAGGAGCGCGCTGGCGCGGGCCCGCGAGGCGGCGGAGCGCGAGGAGACGGTGGAGAAGCACCCGGTGACCCCCGGCCCCCTCCTCCCGGCGCGCGAGCTGGAGGGCGACCTCCTCCTGGAGCTCGGCCGCCCCGCCGAGGCGCAGCGGGCGTACGAGCAAACGCTGAAGCGCCAGCCCAACCGCGCCCGCGCCCTCTCCG
>DATACF010000190.1:0-2066 GCA_036259235.1 Longimicrobium sp.
CTTTCGGCGCATCCGGGTGCCTCCGGTTCGGGTCAACTTGGTCTCGGCAAAGCCCAAGCTACCCCGTCCTCGCGAGGATCAACATCCGGATGCGCCTTTTTCCCCTCGATCTGTTACATCATCCCGTTTCCGGATGGGAACGAGCCTAAGGCGAGCCGGGTGAGGGCCCCCGCGCCGGGCTCAGTCGAGCCCCTCCAGCGTCGTCCGCAGCTCCGTGAACCACCGCGCCTTCTCGGCGAACGGGAGGCGCGCCAGCCCGCTGGGGCTGGGGACCACGAAGTCGACCACGCCGTCGACGACCGACGTCTCCTGCCGCCCCCACGGCGCCCGCTGCACCCCGGCCGCCAGGAGGTAGACGCCCTTCCCGTTGTACGCCACCACGCGCGGCCGGTGCCGCTCCACCAGCGCCCGCACCCGCCGCGCCCCCTCGCGGAACTCGGCCGCGCCCACCTCGGCGGCGGCGCGCGTGGGGCGCTTCACCAGGTCGGTGATCCCGATCCCCAGCTCCAGCACCCGCCGGTCCTCCTCGAAGGAGAAGCGCCGCGGCGTGAGCCCCGACGCGGCCAGGAGGTCCCAGAAGCGGTTGTTCCGCCCCGCGTAGTAGTGCCCCAGCCGCGCCGCGCGCACGCTGGGGTTGTACCCCACGAAGAGGAGGCGGACGCCCGGCCCGACCAGGTCGGGGAGGGTGCGGACCCGCTCCCCCTCGACCTCGTATTCCCAGGCGAAGCCGCCGGGCGAGCTCAGCCTGCGCCCCCGGCGCCGCGGAAGATCTCGCGGAGCCGCTCCTCCGCCCCCTCCAGCTCGGTCACCAGGCGCCGCACCTCGGCGGTGGACGCCGCGTTGGGGAGCTCGGCCTTCACCTCGGCGCCCGCCTCGCGGGGGAGGTAGACGACCGTCACCTTCCACCCCTCCACCCCCGTGGCCTTCCGCGCCACCAGGTCCACCGAGTACAGGGCGCCGTCCACCTCCAGCCGGTTCGCCAGCCGGTGCTCCTTCCACGAGGAGCTCCGCGAGAGAGCCATACGCGCTTTCTTCCGTGTCGTTCAGGGTGCGCGGGACGCCGGGCGCCCCGAAAAAGACCTGTTGTCCATGCGGGCCCGGTCCCCCATCTTTTCCCCTGGCCCCCGCGTCCGGCCGTCCCGTCCGGGGCGGCGGGGAGAATGTAACCGGGCGCCGCGAAGGCGGGCAAACCGCGCGCTCGAGCCCCCGAACACCGCCCAAGGAGCCCCATGCCGTCGCCCGTGTCCCTCTGGCACCAGCGCCTCCCGGCCGAGACCGACCGCCTCCTCGACCGCGCCGAGGCCGCGGCCCACGAAGACCTGGTCGAGACGCACGCCCGGCTGGCCGTCGACCTGGTGCACATCTTCGCCCCCCGCATCCCCTTCGACGAGGCCATCGACCGGTATCTGGAGTCGATGAACCTGGAGGGCGAGGAGGCCGAGGCGGTGGGCACCCGCGCCGTGGCGCTGATGGACACGGAGGACGTCACCGACGACCTCTCGCGCGAGGATACCCGCGGGTGGGGGTTCGACTGGCGCTACGCCACCCCGCTGGGCGCCCTCCGCTACATCCAGCGACACCGCAAGCGGAGCGCCGAGGAGGCGCTCTGGCTGGAGCTGGCCGCCGCCCGCGCCGAGGAGGCCCTCGCCGACGCCCACGCCCGCCACGCCCGCGGCTTCGTCGACATCCTCCAGGAGGTCGTCGACCCCACCCGCGCCGTGGAGCTCTACGTCGAGCGCCTCAAGCTCCCCGAGATGCGCGCCCGCCTGGTCTACCAGCGCGTCCTCGCCGCCCTCGCCGAGACCCTCCTCCCCCGCCTCCCCGACGACGACGAGGCGCCGGAAGCGGTCGCGGAAGCGGCGGCGGCGGACGACGGCGGAGCGTCGCGGCTCCCGCCGGCCGAGGAGGCCGCCGAGCCGGAGCTCCCGCCCATCGACCCGGACGCGACGCTCCCCGAGGGGCGCCCGCGGCCCACGCCGGCCCCGGCGGCGGGGGCCTGACGAGCGGACGCCGCCCCCAAGCATGGACCTTGCACCCCGCCCCGCGTTGGACACGCGGGCGCGGGG
>DATACF010000191.1:0-3148 GCA_036259235.1 Longimicrobium sp.
AGCGCGCCCCGGCGGCGCGGGTCCAGCGGAGCGAGGGGGGCGCCGCCGCCCCCGTGGGGCCGGCGCTCCAGGCGCGGATCGGCGCCCTCCGCGGAGGCGAGCCCCTCCCGGCCGCCGAGCGGGCCTTCATGGAGCCCCGCTTCGGGCACGACTTCTCCCGGGTGCGCGTCCACACCGGCGCCGAGGCGGCGCGGACGGCGGGGGCGCTCGGGGCGCGGGCTTTCACCCTCGGGCGCGACGTCGTCTTCGCCGAGGGCCAGTACCGCCCGGCCGCCGCCCCCGCGCGGCGGCTCCTCGCCCACGAGCTGGCCCACGTCGTCCAGCAGGAGGCGTCGGGCGAGCCGGGCATCGTCCAGCGCGAGTTCGCCCTCGCGCCCCCTCACCCGGAGGCGGAGGCGTCGCTGACGCCGGAGGAGGTCCGCGCGGCCGTCGACGCGGGGACGGCGCTCTTCACCGACCCGGTGGCGCTCGCCGCCCTCCGCGACCTCCTGGGCGTCCCCGCCGAGCCCGCCGTCGTCGACGAGGCCTTCGTCCGCGCCGTGGCGACCTACCAGGCCCGCTTCGGGCTCGCGGTGAGCGGCCAGGTGGACGGGCCGACGCGGCGGCAGCTCGCCCGCGAGACGGTGGCCGAGGGGCGGGTCTCGGAGACGCTCGCCGACAGCACCACCTCCGCCATCGGGAGCAGCCTGGGCGCCTTCGGGCTCGAGGCCGACGACTTCGCGGTCGGCGCGACCGGGCGCTACACCGGGAGCCGCGTCCTCGCCCCGGCGCAGATGGAGGACATCCGCGCCCTCCTGGCCACCGACCGGGCGCGGGGAGTCATCCGGGAGAACCTGGCTTCGCTGGCGTCGGTGGACGACCGCTTCTCCGGGGTGGCCGTCGACCTCCCCTACGTCCTCACCCTGGGCGCCCGCGAGTCGGGCGAGCGGAGAATGCTCAGCCGCAGCCGCGCGATGATCAACACGGCCGGGTCGGACACGCACCCCGCGGGGGCCTCCGGGATGGACTACTTCCACGTGAACGCGGAGGCATTCCGCGCGCGGGGGGAGCGGATCTCGCCCGTGACCTCCGGGCTCCTGCCGGGGCGCGAGGACCGGCGGCCGTCGCTGATCCAGAACCGGCGCCTCCTCCTGGCGTTCATGGTGAAAGCCGCCGCCGACGAGCTGGCCTTCCGCGGCTTCGTCCGCACGGAGCTGGCGCGCCTCGTCGCCGACCCGGCCGAGGCCGGGGCGACCGCCGACCGGCTCCTCGCCGGCCTCTCGATCGACGCCCTGCGGAGCTGGAAGGCGCTGGTGTTCGCGGGGGTCGGCCACGGGCAGAGCGCCGTGCAGCACCTCCTCCGGACGCAGCACGCGGCGGGCGAGCCCTTCTCGCTCGAGGCGATCCTGACGCTCGACGCCGTCCCCGGCGGCCCCGACGCCGCGCGCCTCGACCGGGCGCGCGCGGTGGCGCTCGGGGCGCTCGCCATCGAGGGCGACATTCCGTGAGCCGCGCGCGATCGTACACAGCGCCTCCCCAAGGCGAGCGGGCTCCCCGTCGCGGACCGGTCACGGCTGGACCGCCCGGAGGCGCGGCGGTAGGTTGACGCCCCACGCATTCCGCGAGATCGTCCCCTCCGACCGCGTCCGGAGCCCCCGCCCGTGCCGAAATCCGCCGCCCCGCGCCGCTACATCGCCTTCCTCCGCGCCATCAACGTGGGCGGGCACACGGTGAAGATGGACCGCCTGCGCGCCCTCTTCGAGGCGCTCGGCTTCGGCGGCGTCACCACCTTCATCGCCAGCGGGAACGTGGTCTTCGAGACGGCCGAGGCGGACGAGGGCGCGCTGGAGAAGAAGATCGAGCGGCACCTCCGGGAGTCGCTCGGCTACGACGTCGCCACCTTCCTCCGCACCGTCGACGAGGTGGCGGCGGCCGCGGTCTACGCGCCCTTCCCGGACGCCGACCTGGACGGCGCGACGCTCTACGTCCTCTTCCTGAAGTCGGAGCCGGGCGCCGAGGCGCGGAAGAAGGTCGAGGCGCTCGCCACCGACGCCGACTCCTTCCACCTCCACGGGCGCGAGCTCTACTGGCTGGCGCGGAAGAAGATGGGCGAGTCCGCCATCTCCGGCGCGGTGCTCGAGAAGGCGCTGGGGATGCCGGGGACGATGCGCAACGCCAACACGGTGCGGCGGATGGCGGAGAGGCTCGGGGGCGCCGCGTGAGCGAGGCGGGCGGGACGCCCCCCGGGACGCGCCTCCTCCTCCGGGCGATGGTCGAGGTCGGAAGCGCGGCCGAGGCGGGGATGGAGGCGCGGCGGATCGCGGCCCGCGTCGCTCCGTTCGCCGAGGTGGCGCGCTCGACGGCGGCGCGCTACGAGAAGGTCCCGTACTACTGGGAGGTCACCCTCTACCTGCGCCCCGCCGCCGGGTCGGCGCGCGCCCTCTTCGAGCGGCTCCGTTCCGAGGCGGCGGCGGGGTGGACGGCGGGCGCGGGCCACGACGACGACGACGACGGCCGGTGGGCGGTGTGGAACGCCGTGCCGGGGGCGCAGCTCCTCTCCCCCCGCGTCCGCTGGGCCGAGCTCCAGCTCCTCCCCGAGGACCGCGGCGGACCGGAGGCCGGTTGAGCGAGCCCGCCGTCCGCGTCGCGCCGCTCGACCACCGCGATCCGCAGAGCGCGGAGAGGATCCACGGTCTCCAGCAGGCCGCCTACGCGGTGGAGCGCGACCTCCTCGGCGTCGTCGATTTCTATCCGCTGACGGTGACGGCGGAGGAGATCCGGCGCGAGGACGAGGTCTTCCTGGGCGCGTGGGAGGGCGATCGGCTGGTGGGCGCCGTCTCGTTCGCGCCCACGCCGGAGGGGCTCCACGTCGGCCGCCTCGTCGTCGACCCCGCCCGCTTCCGGCGCGGGATCGCGGCGCGCCTCCTGGACGCCGTCGAGCGGAGCGCCGCGCCCGGAGAGCGGCTGACCGTGTCCACCGCCGCGCGGAACGAGCCCGCCGTGCGGCTGTACCGGAAGCACGGCTTCGAGATCGTCGAGCGCGCCGTCCTCCCCGGCGGCCTCGCGCTCGTGCGGCTGGCGAAGGACGTCGCCGCGTAAGGGAAACGACGAAATCTCACGCAGAGGAGTTCTCTGCCGACTCTGCTCCTCTGCGTGAGATTTCGTCGTT
>DATACF010000192.1:0-3397 GCA_036259235.1 Longimicrobium sp.
GTCCGATGACCGCGTGACCAGGGCCGCCGCGCCGGGGAGCGATTCCCGCGCGGCGGCCCTTTTTCGTCTCCACTTCCAGGGCAGGGCTCCATGCGCGCGCTTCTCCCTTTCGGCTGCGTCTTCCTCCTCGGCACGAGCTGCGTCCCCCCGCTGGCGGCGGTGCGGGCGGAGGCCTACGCGCCCCTCCAGGCGGTGGTGGTCACCACGGCGGACTGGGACGCCACCGACGGGACCCTGCGCCGCTACGAGCGCGACCGGCCGGGGGCCGAGTGGCGGGCGGTGGGCGGGGAGGTGCGGGTGGCGGTGGGGCGGACCGGGCTGGCGTGGGGGCGCGGCCTCCACCCCGAGACCGACTCGGGGCCCCAGAAGCGCGAGGGCGACGGGCGGGCGCCGGCCGGGATCTTCCCCCTCTCCTCGGCCTTCGGCTACGCGCCGGCCGCGGCGATGTCGTGGGTCCGCCTCCCGTACCACCACGCCGACGACGACCGGAGCCTGGAGTGCGTCGACGACCCGGGGTCGCGCGTCTACAACCGGCTGGTCGACCGCGACACGGTGCGGAATGCCGACTGGCGGAGCCACGAGGAGATGCGCCGCCCCGACGAGCTCTACCGGCTGGGAGTGTGGGTCGACCACAACACCGACCCCGTCTACCCCGGCTCCGGCTCGTGCATCTTCCTCCACCTCTGGCAGGGGCCGGGGGTGCCCACGGTGGGGTGCACGGCGATGGCGCCCGCCGACCTGGAGGCGCTGGTGGCGTGGCTCGACCCGCGCGCCCGCCCGGTGCTGGTGCAGCTCCCGGCCTCCGAGGCGGAGCGGGGGCGGGGGTGGGGGTTCCCGCTCGCGGACGGACGCGCGGACTGACACGCGAGGGCGTCGCCCGCGGCGCGCGGCTTGCACACGGCGCGCGGCGTCGGACCACTGCGGCACCGCACCAACCCCGCGGCCGCCGCGTCCCCTTGCCGGGGCGCGGCGGCCGTTTGGCGCGCATCACCTGTTCTCATCGGAGGCGAGCCCTGAAGCCGTTCTTCATGCACCGGTTCGAGGAGGCGGCGCTCGCGCTCCTCCGCGTCGTCTCGGGGCTCATGCTCATGCAGCACGGGGCGCAGAAGCTCTTCGGCTGGCTGGGCGGCTACCGGGGGGAGCCCGGGAACACGGCGGAGCTGGTCTCGCGGGCGGGGCTGGCCGGGGTGCTCGAATTCTTCGTGGCGGCGCTGCTGGTGGCGGGGCTCTTCACGCGGCCGGTGGCGTTCCTCCTCTCCGGGCTCATGGCGTTCGCGTACTTCATCGGGCACGCGTCCGACGGGTTCTGGCCGATCGTCAACCGCGGCGAGCTGGCCGTGCTGTACTGCTTCGTCTTCTTCTGTCTGTCCGCGCGCGGCGGGGGGCGGTACAGCGTCGACGGGGTTCTCGCGCGGAGGCGGCGGACCGGCGACGGCTGAACCGGTGAACGGCAACAGCTTACGGCAACGGCGGATCCGGGCGCCCGGAACGGGAGAGGGTGGCGAGCCTAAAGCGAGCCGGGTGAGGCCCCGCGATGCCGGCGTCGCGCACCTCCGCCCGTCGCCCACACCAATCCCGTCCGATCCTCCCCGATCCCCGATTTCCCCCCGGCTGAAACATTCCCGCCCCACCCCTCCCCTGCGGCGCTCCGTCCACAACTGGGACCCCCGCGCCCCACAAACATGCGGCGGAATGCATCTTTATCCACCCTCCGAACGGCCAGAAACCCTTGCGATGTAACCGTTTTCATCCATGTGGCACCATGCGGCCCGGCCGTTGCCATGAAGGCGCCGCGGCCGCCGGAGCCACCCCGTGGGGCGCCTCGCCGTGAATACACGGACGCGTGGCCGAGGGGTGCGGGCGGCGGACGGCGGGGGCGCGCGGATCACGGGCGCGCCGGTACGCCGGAGGGAACACAATGCGTGAGAAAAAGAGGGAACCGTGCTGCTGGACGGCTTGCTGATAAAGGACGACACCGGCGCGTGCGGAGAGGACGCGTCGGCCCCGCTCGTGCTCGACCGGTCGCGGACCGGCGACGCCGAGCGCATGAACCACCTGGTCGCTTCCGGACAGGTCCGGAGCGTTCACGATACGATCGAGCGGCAGATCCACGACCTGGTCCGCGCCCGCGCGCGGCGCGCCATCCTCCCCGACCAGGCGCTCCAGGAAGGCCGCGACGCGCTCCTCGGCGGGCAGGACCCGGCCGCCTACGGGCGGTGGGTCTTCTATCCCTGGTCCGGTCGGCTGGTGCACCTCCTCCCGCCGCCCGAGTTCGCCGAGCTCCGCCTCGACCGCAACCGCCACAAGATCACCGCGGCCGAGCAGGCGCGGCTGGCGCGCTTCCACGTCGGCGTCGTCGGGCTCGCGGGGGGGAGCGCGGCGGCGTGCACGCTGGCGCTGGAGGGGGGCTTCGGGCACCTCAAGCTCGCCGACTACGACGCGCTCTCGCTCTCCGCGCTGAACCGCGTCCGCGCCGGGGTGCACGACCTGGGGACCTCCAAGGCCGTCCTGGCCGCGCGCCAGGTCTACGAGGCCGACCCGTACGCCTCGGTGGAGCTCTTCCCCGACGGCGTCGACGCGGCCTCGCTCGACGCCTTCCTGGCGGGGCTCCACGCGGTGGTCGACGCCTGCGACGACCTCCACATCAAGCTCCTCCTTCGCGAGCGGGCGCGCGAGCGGCGGATCGCGGTCCTCAGCGAAACGGGGGAGCGCGGCACCCTCGACGTCGAGCGCTTCGACCTCGAGCCCGCCCGCCCCGTCTTCCACGGGCGCCTCCTGGGGCTCAGGGCCGACGACGTGCGGCGGCTGGACGAGGAGGAGCGCGCCGGGCTCCTCCTGGCGGTGGTCGGCGCCGACACGGTGTCGATGCGCGCGGCGGCGTCGCTGGTGGAGCTGCGGCGCACCGTCTCGGCGTGGCCGCGGCTGGGCTCCGACGCGGCGCTGGCCGGGGCCACGCTGACCGTGGCCCTCCGCCGCCTGGCCCTCGGCGAGCCCCTCCCCCGCGGGCGCCGCCAGGTGGACGCCGCCGCGCTCCTGGCCGGCCCCGAGCCGGCGCGGGCGCCGTCGGGGACGGTTCCCTTCCCCGCGCCGACGCTGGCGGGGGTCGACGGGCGGATCCCCGAGCTGGTGCGCTTCTGCGTCGAGCACGGGATGCTGGCCCCCTCGGCGGGGAACCGCCAGCCGTGGGGGTTCAACTGGGACGGCGAGCGGCTCTGGGTGCTGCTGGACCGCGCCCGCGCCGCCAGCGTCGTCGACCCGCACCACCGCGCGGCGCACCTGGCGGTGGGGGCGGCGCTGGAGAACGTGGCCGTGGCCGCCGCCCACCGCGGGTGGCGGGCCAAGGCCGAGCCCTTCCCCCGCCCCCGCGACCCCTCGGTGGTGGCGGCGGTCACCTTCG
>DATACF010000193.1:0-3567 GCA_036259235.1 Longimicrobium sp.
GGCCCGGGTCGGGTGACGGGGGCCGCGTCTTCCTACTCTCGCACTTCCGCACTCACGCACTTCCCGCGAGGTCAGACCCGCTCGAGGATCCACCCCATCAGGTACTTCTGCGCGTGCTTGCGGTTCTCGGCCTGGTCGTAGACCACGGAGTGCGGCGCGTCCATGGCGAAGTCGCTGATCTCGTAGCCGCGGTGCGCGGGGAGGCAGTGCATCACCAGCGTGTGCTTCTCGGCGTGCGACAGGAGCGCCTCGTCGACCGCGAACCCGCTGAAGGCCTTGAGCCGGATCTCCTTCTGCGCCTCGTCGCCCATCGACACCCAGGTGTCGGTGTAGACCACGTCGGCCCCCGCCACCGCCTCGCGCGGGTCGGTGGTGAGCTCCACCGTCCCCCCGTCGGCGCGGGCCCGGTCGACCACGTCCTGCCGGGGCGCGTACCCCTCGGGGTGGGCGACGGCCACGGTGACGCCCGTCTTGACGCCGCCGTTGATCAGCGAGTGCGCCACGTTGTTCCCGTCGCCCACGTACGCCAGCTTCAGCCCCTCCAGGGTGCCGAAGTACTCCTTCATCGTCATGTAGTCGGTGAGCCCCTGGCAGGGGTGGAAGCGGTCGGAGAGGCCGTTGATCACCGGCACCTCGCTGTGCGCCCGCATCACCTCCAGGTCCTCGTGCCCGTAGACCCGCGCCATCACCAGGTCGACGTAGCGCGAGAGGACGCGGACCTCGTCGGAGAGCTCGCCCAGGGTGAAGTTGGTCGTCCGCCAGTCCATGTACAGCGCCCGGCCCCCCATCTCGCCCACGCCCACCTCGAAGGAGACGCGGGTGCGGGTGCTGGTCTTGGCGAAGAGGAGCGCCACCGACAGGTCCTTGAGGGTGCTCCGGTACTTCTCGGGGTTGCGCTTGACGTCGAGCCCGCCGTCGATCAGCGCGGCGAACTCCTCGCGGGTGAGGTCGGCGATGCTCAGGTACGAGCGCTCGGGCTTGCCGCGCTTCGCGCCCCGGCGCTCCTCGATCAGCCGCTCGCTCTGGGCGACCCGCTGCTCCATGTCGGCCGGCTTCTGCACGCTCTCCATCCTTTATCTGAAGGGACCCCGGCGGGTGGGGGATTGGGACCTCTCGCGGAGCTCCGCGCGGCGCCTTCCGGCGGCCCCGGCGCGGGCGGCACCATGATACGGGCCGCGTCCGGGGGCGGCAACCGGCGCACCCCCGCGGCCTACCGCTCCGCCCCGTGCGCCCCTACCTTTCCGCCCGCCGTCCCGCGTTCCGGACCTCTCCGCGCCACCCCCGATGCCGCCTCGCGCCTCCGCCGCCTCCCGCCGCCGCGCCGCGCCCCCGCCGGCCGGCCGGGCCGCCTCGCCCCCTTTCGCGCTCCGTCCCGGGTGGACGGCGCTCGCGCTGGGCGTGCTCCACCTCCTGCTGACCCTCGTGGCCCTCGACCCCGCGCCGCACACGGGGGGCGACAACGCGGCGTACCTGGGGCTCGCGCGCGCCCTCCTGGAGCGCGGCGCGTACGTGGAGCTGTGGGACCCGGCCCTGCGGCCGCACACGCAGTATCCCCCCGGCTTCCCCGCGATCCTCGCGGGGGCGATGCTCCTGGGGGTGAAGCCGTGGGCGGGGTTCAAGCTCCTGGTGGCCGCCTTCTCCGTGGCGGCGGTCGCGCTCTCGTACCTGTGGGCGCGGCGCGTGGCGGGGCAGGGGATCGCGCTCGGAGTGGGCGTCCTCCTGGCGATCGGCCCCGGCGTCGTGGTCCTGAGCCAGCTGGAGCTCTCGGACGTCCCCTTCTGGGCCTTCACCATGCTCGCGCTCTGGGCCTTCGCGAAGGCGGAGGGGCACGACGAGGGCGCGGTCGAGCACGGGGACGGGACGGACGGAGGGGCCGCGCTCCGCTGGGTCGCGCTCGGCGCGGCGGCCACGGCGGCGGCGGCGCTGACGCGGTCGGCGGGGCTCCCGCTGGTGGTGGCGGCGCTCGGGTGGCTGGTGCTCCGCCGCCGGTGGCGGGCGCTGGGGGTCTTCGCTGCCGTCGTCGCGCCGGGGATGCTGGGGTGGGCGCTCTGGCAGCGGTCGATGGGCGGGGGCGAGGCGTACGGGACGCAGTTCTGGTACATCGACCCCTACCAGCCCGAGCTGGGGCGGGCCGGCGCGGCCGACCTCGTGGCGCGCGCGGCCGAGAACGCGTGGAAGTACACCTCGCACCACCTCCCCGCCCTCCTCACGGGGCGGGCCGAGGAGCCGCTCGTGGTCGCCCTCGCGGCGGCGGTCGTGGCGCTGGCGCTGTACGGATGGGGGCGGCGGCTGCGGCGGCCGGAGGTCCCCGAGCTTCTCCTCCCCCTCTACGGCGGCCTCGTCCTGGTGTGGCCCGCCGAGTGGGCCGACGACCGCTATCTCCTCCCCGTCCTCCCCCTCCTCCTGGTCTACGCCGGGCGGCCAGCGCCGTCGCCCTCGTGGCGCTCTTCGCGCTCCCGCTGCTCGCCGGGCGGGCGCGGAGGGCGGCGGAGTGCCGGGCGGCGTACGCCGACGGGCTCCTCTTCGCCTGCCACCCGACGAAGTGGGGCGGGCTCAACGCCTTCGCCGACCAGCTCCGCGGCGCCCTCCCCGAGGGGACGGTGGTCCTCTCGCGGAAGCCGACGCTCTTCTGGGCGCTCTCGGGATACCGCTCGCGGATGTACCCGCTCTCCGCCGACCCCGAGGTCCTCCTCCGCGCCGCCCGCGACGCCGGGGCGCGCTACCTCGTCTTCGACCAGTCGGGCGAGTCGGTGCGCTACCTCCTCCGCGCCGTCCGCGCCCGCCGCGAGGCCTTCTGCATGGTCCCCGGCGTGCGGAACGAGTACGCCGCCCTCGTCCGCGTCGGCACCGACGGCCCGCCGCTCTCCCCCGACACGCCGCCCAACCGCTACCGCGTCTGCGAGCCGGGGCCGTACGCGCGCTGAACAACGAAAACGTCTCACGCAGAGGAGCAGAGGTAGCAGAGAACTACGTGCGGTTCCTCTGCTGCCTCTGCTTCTCTGCGTGGGATCTGAAGTCGTTTCGGCTACGCCGCCGCCTGCGCGTTGCGGACGAAGAGCTCCTGCACGTGGCGGTTGAAGTCGGCGGCCATCTGCGCGTGGTCGGGCTCGCAGTGGCGGCCGATCTCGGACATGCGCGGCTGGCCGATGCGCTCGCCCACGGCGGCGAAGGTGGCGAAGCTGTCCTGCGACTGGCGGATGGTGACGATGTCGGCCACCACGCTCAGGAAGTCGTCCTCGCGGAGGGCGTCCACGGCGTCGCGCGCCTTCCCCAGCAGGCTCCCGATCACCCCCTTGACCCCCTCGCCCGCCGGCTCGCCCAGCGTGGCCCGGTACTCCTCGAGCATCCGCTGGTGCTGCTGCATCTTCGGGAGCCACCGCTGGCAGAGCTGCTGGTAGGCGGGGTCCTTCCCCGTCGCCGCGTGGTCCTCGAGGTTGTCGACCAGCGTGCGGTGCTGCATCACGGCGTTGCTGACCTGCGCGCGCAGGAAGTCGCGTCCCTTCTCCATCGTCCTCGCCCTCCCTCTGCGGATTCCCGTCTCTCGCCCGCGCACCCCCGGCGCGGGCG
>DATACF010000194.1:0-6620 GCA_036259235.1 Longimicrobium sp.
CCGGACCGGGCCTCGTGCCCGGTCCGGCGTTTCGTCTTTATGGAGATGCCGGGATTCGAACCCGGGTCCGCCCACAGATCCCCCACAGCGTCTACGTGCGTATCCCTCTGTTCTGTTCTCCTCGCCCGCTCATCGGCCAGAGAGAGGCCCATCGCGAACCAGCCGTGCAAATCTCGCCTGCGCCGTCACGGCGCCGAACGCAGGCCAGCCTGAATTTGTGACGCCCGCCGACCCGCCTCAGGCAGGGCTGATCGGAAGACGGGAGGTAAGGAAACCCGAAGGTCTCTACTTACGCAGCCAGGGCGAAGTTATCGTTCGCGGTTACTGTTTTCCCGGAGGTTTAACGAGTTACTCCGAGCACCTCGGCACGCTGCCACGGCTTCACCGTACGCGTCGAAACCTGTCATCCCCATGACCCGAGTTTTCAAACACGCAGGTAATCTAACCGACTTCGCCCATCGTGTCAATCTCCCGGATTGACAACGACTTACGCGCCCTCTACGCAATCCCCGGACCGCCGCACGGTCGCACTGAATCCAACGATCCGGTCATCCTGAGGCCCGGCCACGCCGCACCCGCCTCCGCGCGGAAGACGGCAGGGCCGTGAGGATCTAACCGCGGCCACGTGAAGGCCCGTCGCGGAAGCCCGCCCGGAAGCCGCGGCCGCACGATCGTCCATCGATGTCGGGCAGGAAAAACCAGGGATCGACAGGGATCCGCCTGGCCGCGATGATCGTGCGGCTGCCTCGACGGGCTGGATCGCATGCCCCGGCTAGATCCCTCCGGCCCTGCGGTCGATGGTGCGCGGGCGGATTCGTCGGGGCCGGGCCTCGGGATGACACGACTGGCGCTGGCGCGGCAGCGGCGAGGCCCTTCGATCCGCCTTCGATCCGCCATCAGTCCCCCGTCTCGATCCCCTTCCCCACCCGCGGCGCCGCCGCCACGCGATTCCGCCCGCCGCCCTTGGCGCGGTACAGCGCCTCGTCGGCGAGGCGCATGACGTCGGCCGCTGTCGGCGTGCACTCGGGGCAGCCGGCGACGCCGATGGAGACGGTGACGGCGAGGGGGCGGCCGTTCCAGATGAGCGGGCGGGCCTCGATGGCGCGGCGGACGCGCTCGGCGGCGTCGGTGGCGGCGCGCAAGGACGTCTCGGGGAGGAGGACGACGAACTCCTCGCCCCCCAGCCGCGCGGGGAGGTCCACGTCGCGCACCGTGAGGCGGAGGAGGCTGCCGACGTGCTGGAGGACGCGGTCGCCCGCCTCGTGGCCCCAGGTGTCGTTGAACTTCTTGAAGAAGTCGATGTCGAGCACCAGGAGCGAAAAGGGGCGCGCGTAGCGGTCGAAGACGTTGGCCACCGACGCCAGCCGCTCCTCGAAGGTCGCCCGGTTGGGAAGCCCCGTGAGCGCGTCGGTGTGCGCGCGCTGGTCGAGCGCCTCGTACTGCCTCGCGCTCCGCAGGGGGAGGGGCGCGATGGAGGAGAGGCGCTTGAGGAGCTCCGTCTCGCGCTCGCCGAAGCGGCCGGGCTCGGGGTGCCAGGCCACCACCGCCCCCAGCGCCCGCCCGTCGGCCACCAGCGGGAAGAGCGCGGCCGAGCGCGGCGCCCGCGCCCACGCCTCGCCGGGGGTGCAGAGCGGGAGCCGCTCGCGCTCGCGGCGGAGGTCGTCGTAGGTGAGGTCGACCGCGTGCTTCAGCGCCAGCGCCAGCCGCGAGTCGTCCTCGCCGAAGTCGGCGGCGAAGGTCGGCGCGGGGCCGGTGTCGTCGACGTGGAGGACGCGGGCGCGGCCGTGGTCGTCGAAGCCCAGCGCCACGGCAGTCCCCGCCGCGCCGGTGCCGCGCCGCGCCAGCGCCGCCAGCTTGCGGGCGAAGGCGTCGAGCTCGATCTCCCCCGGGAGGGTGCTGGCCGCGTCGACCATCGCCAGCGCGCGCGCCTCGGCGCGGCCGGCGTCGCCGCGTAACGACAGGAGCGAGGCGAGGGTCGACAGGTGGCGCCCCGCGGCGGTGGCGGCGGCCTCCGTTCCGGGCGGGACGCCGCCGGGGTACGCCAGCGCCAGCACCCCCTCGGGGAGGTCGACGGGGACGAGGAGCATCTCCGCCGCCCACGTGACCGGGAGGTCGCGCTTCCCCCGCTGCACGTGCTGGGGGAGCTGCTCCTCCACGGCCCACTTGTACGGGCTCCCCTCCAGCGACACGATGGGCTCCGCCTCCGGCACGCCCGGGCTCGCCGCGCGGGCCACGAGCGACGCCGTGGTCCACTCGCCGTCCACCTTCCAGAGCGCCGCCTCGTGCGCGTCGGTGGCCCGCCGCACCACCTCCAGCGCCGTCTCCAGCGCCTCGTCGTCCGTCGCCGGCCCCTCGCGCTTCGGCGCCGCCTTCGCGCCCGGCGTCTCCCCCTTCGCCTGCGTGGCGCCCGCCGTCTTCTTCCACACCGCCGCCAGCGCCGCCGCGAGGCCGGTCAGCAGGAGCCAGCGGATCAGGAGCGGGATCGCCGGCGCCTCCGCATGAAGCCACTGGATCGACGGGACGATCGCGGCGGCGAGGCCGGCGGCGGGGAGCGCGAACCGGGGGGCCGCGCGGCCGAAGAGGACGATCCACGCCGCGGCCAGCGGAACGAGGGGCGACGCCAGCGAGCCGGTGACGAAGAGGAGGAGATGGAGCGGCGCCCACGCGGCGGCGACGACCTCCGCCTTGTGCTCGCTTCGCTCCCGCGCCGTCCAGACGGCGAGCGCGACGAGGGCGACGAGCGCGGCGACACGCCCCCACCCGGGGAGGACGCCGAGGAGGGCGAGCGCCAGCGCGTAGGCGGCGCCCGTCGCCAGGAGCGGAACCGGAGGCGCGGAGCGGCCGGCGGAGGGAGAGATGGTCAGGAGGCCGGCAGAAGGTTGATGCGCGACGCGGCGCAGGCGGCGCCGAAGCCGTTGTCGATGTTCACCACCGTCACCCCGGCGGCGCAGGAGTTCAGCATCCCCAGGAGCGCCGCCACCCCGCCGAACGCGGCGCCGTAGCCGACGCTCGTGGGGACCGCGATCACCGGCGCGGCGACGAGGCCGCCGACGACGGAGGGGAGCGCCCCCTCCATCCCCGCCACCACGATGACGACCGACGCCGCGCGGAGCCGCTCGCCCTGCGCCAGGAGGCGGTGGAGCCCGGCCACCCCCACGTCCGTCAGCCGCTCCACGGGGTTCCCGAAGGCGCGCGCCGTCACCGCCGCCTCCTCGGCGACGGGGAGGTCGCTCGTCCCCGCGGTGACGACGAGCACCGTCCCCCGCGCCTGGCGGTCCCGCGGCTCGGGCGGCGCCAGCCAGGCGGTGCGCCCCAGCTCGTTGATCTCGATCCCGGGGAAGGCCAGCCGGAGCGCCCCCTGCGTCTCCGGCGACACCCGCGTGACGAGGACGCCGTCGCCGCGGGCGGCGATCCGCCCGGCGATGGCGACGGTCTGCTCGGGCGTCTTCCCCTCGCCGAAGATCACCTCGGGGAAGCCCTGGCGGAGCGCGCGGTGGTGGTCGACCGAGGCAAAGCCGGTGTCCTCGAAGGGCGTCCAGGCAAGGCGGCGCTCGGCCTCGTCGACGCCGACGGCGCCGGAGGCCACCTCGCCCAGCAGCGCGCGCAGGCGCTCGGGGGTCACGCGGCCACTTCCTCGGCCTGGGCCTGCGCCAGGTACCCCTCCAGCCGCTCCTCCACCTCGCGGAGCGCGGTGACCTCGAAGAGCTCCTGGCGGAGGAAGCGCCCGTTGGGGAGCCCCTTGGTGTACCACCCCAGGTGCTTGCGGAACTCGATCATCGCCTTCTCCTCGTCGTGCTCCCAGGCGATGGCGAGGCGCGCGTGCTCCAGGACGATCCGGAACTTCTCGGCCACCTCCGGCTCCGGCGGCACCGCCCGGCCGTCGAGCACCGCCCGCGCCGCGCGGAAGATCCACGGCGCCCCGTGCGAGCCGCGGGCGATCATGATCCCGTCGCACTTCGTGTGGTCGTGCATCCGCCTCGCGTCCTCGCCCGCCCACACGTCGCCGTTGCCGACCACGGGGATGTCGAGCGCCGCCTTCACGGCCGCGATCTCGTCCCAGTTCGCCGTCCCGCTGTACATCTGCGTCCGGGTGCGGGCGTGGAGGGTGAGGACCTCGGCGCCCGCGTCCTGGCAGCGGAGGGCGATCTCCACCGGGTTGCGCGTCTCCTCGCTCCACCCGCTCCGGATCTTGACCGTCGTCGGGATGGCGATGGCGCCCTTGACCGCGCGGATGATCCGCTGCACGAGGTCGAGGTCGCGGAGGCACCCCGAGCCGCCGTTGCGGAGCGCCACCTTCTTGACCGGGCACCCGAAGTTGATGTCCAGGTAGTCGGGGCGGTACACCTCCTCGACCAGCGCCGCCGCCTCGGCCATCGCCTCGGGGTCGGAGCCGAAGATCTGGATCCCGATCGGGCGCTCCTCGTCGCGGAACGCCAGGTACGAGTGCGTGCGGCGGTCGTGGCGGCGGATCCCCTCGGCCGAGACGAACTCGGAGACCACGACATCGGCGCCGAAGCCGCGGCAGAGGCGGCGGAACGGCGACTCGCTGACCCCCGCCTGGGGCGCCAGGAAGAGCGGGACGTAGTCCTCCCGCTTCAGCAGTTCGATGAGAGGGGCGTGCATGGCATGAATTTACGCCGCCGGGGGGGCGGTCTCAAGGTGAAGCGCGAAAGTGCGTGGGTGCGTGAGTGCGCTGCCGCGCGGCACGGAGGTTGATCGGAGGCGGCTCGCGTGCGGGAATGGAGACACGGACGGACGCCGCCGAGACCGTGTAAGTGTTTGCTTTGACAGGGGGGAAGGCGGCGGTTACATTCGTGCGTCCTTTGCGGACCTGGGGCTTTTTTTAGGCATAGATCCTGGATCAGGAACCGGTTCTAACGATATGGAACTCAAGGAGTTCTTCACGCAGGACGCCATCCAGCTCGACCTCAAGGGCGAGAGCAAGGACGAGATCCTGAAGGAGCTCATCGGGCTGCTCGCCGTCGACGAGAAGTCGCAGGGCATCCTGTTCAAGATGCTGAAGCGCCGCGAGAACCTGGGGTCGACCGGGATCGGCAAGGGGATCGCCATCCCCCACTGCCGCTCGCTGGTCGTCAACCGGCTGCGCGTGGCGTTCGGCCGCAAGCGGGGCGGCGTCGACTTCAAGGCGATCGACGACCAGCCCGTTCACAACTTCTTCCTCATCGTCGCGCCGCCGCTCGAGGTGTCGAACCAGTACCTCCCGGTGCTGGGGAAGATCGCGCAGTTCGCCAAGGAGGCGGACGTGGCGGCGCGGCTCGAGCAGCTCGACGACCCGAAGGCTTTCCTGGCCCTCCTCGACGAGAAGGGCGTCTAAGGCGCATGATGCACCCGCACCTAGAGACCCTGCTGGAGATCCAGGACCTGAAGGCGCAGCGCCGCGACCTCGCGGACGCGGTCGAGCGCGAGGTCCAGGAGACGGTGTTCAACCTGAGCGTCGACGAGGCGCTCGCGGAGCTGGACACCAAGATCACGGAGATGGAGGAGACCCTCCCCCCGCTGGTCCTCAACCGCTACCGCCGCGTCTCGGCCCGCCACCCCCGCGTGGTGGTCCCGGTGATCCGCGGCACCTGCTACGGCTGCTTCACCTCCGTCCCCACGGCGCTCGCCTCCGACGCGGAGCGCAACGCCGAGGTCCGGAGCTGCCAGAACTGCGGCCGCTTCCTCTACCTGATCGACTAACGCTTCGATCTTCGGGACGACGGAAACGGCGAGATCGAAGAAGCCGGTCCGACGCATCGCGCGTGGGGCCGGCTTCGTCGTTTTCGGGGGACCGGGATGACGAGGCGCGGGCGAAGGGATGGGTGCGCGCGCCGGCGTCGTCGGCCCTCACCCCCCCGGCCCCCTCTCCCAACCCCCTGGGAGAGGGGGAGAACGGCACGTAAGTCGTCGAGAGAAGCCCCGGCCTGTCATTCTGAGCGAGGAACGAGTGAGGAATCTACTCGCCTCGCCCGGTGGCTGGCTTCTGGGCACGGACCTCTCCGAAGCACCTTCCGATCATCCGGATTCGGTGCGAACGGCGCCGATCCGCTTCGGCCGGGGCGGCGCGATCAGTAGCGGCGCGCCCGAATGGCGGCGCGGGGGCCGTGGACGTTGGCGTGGCGCGGCTCGGAGATGCGCTCGATGGCCTCCTCGACCTCGGCCTCGCGGGCGATGTCGAGGCCGGCGTAGCAGACGGCCAGGTCGGCCTGCGAGATGATCCCCACCAGCCGCCCCTCGCCGTCGGTGACGGGGACGCGGCGGACGCGCTCCTGCTTCATGACGTCGAGGACGTCGTGCACCGAGTCTTCGGGGGCGACGGAGGCGACATCGGCGGTCATGTGGTCGCCCACGGTGGCCCGCCCGTCCTGCCCGCCGGCGAGGGCGCGGACGACCATGTCGCGGTCGGTGATGACGCCCACCAGCCGCCCCTCGGCGTCGTCGTCGACGACGGGGATGACGCCCACGTCGAGCTCGCGCATCAGCTGCGCGGCCACCTCGAGGGTGGTGTCGGGGGTCACGGTGGTGGGGTCCTCGGTCATGATCTGCCACGCGCGGACGCGGTCGGAGTCGGAGCCCGAGCGCGGGCGGCCGTCGTCCCGCACGCCGCGGCGCCCGCGCGG
>DATACF010000195.1:0-8587 GCA_036259235.1 Longimicrobium sp.
CCCCCCCCCGCCGATCCCGGCCATGTGGCGGTCGGCCATGTCGAGCTGCTCGCGGACGCGGGCGATGGCCTCGCGGGTGGCCGCCACCGAGTCGCTCACCCGCTCGGCCGAGGTGGCGCTCTCGCCGGCCAGCTTCCGCACCTCGTCGGCGACGACGGCGAAGCCGCGCCCCTGCTCGCCCGCGCGGGCGGCCTCGATGGCGGCGTTGAGCGCCAGGAGGTTGGTCTGCTCGGCGATCCCGCCGATGGCCCCCACGAAGCCGCCGATCCGCTCGCCCGCGCCGTGGAGGGCGTCCACCGCCGCCGAGGCCTGGCGGTAGCCGTCGCCGATCTCCACCAGGAGCGTCCCGGACTGGGCGATGCGCCCCACGTGGGTGTCGGTCTCGGCGGCCACCGAGCGGGCGTCGTCGGCGGCCGTGCCGGCCTGCTCGCGCACCACCCGGTTCTGCGCCGCCAGCCGCTCCAGCGCCTGGCCCCCGCGCCGCATCAGCGTCATCTCGCGCTCCACCTCGCCCGCCGCCTCGCCGGCGATGGTCCCCACCTGGATGGCCGAGGCCTGCACCTCCTCGGCGGTGGCCGAGAGCTCCTCGGCGAGCGCGGCCAGCGAGCGGGCCTGCGACTGCACCTCGCGGATGACCCCGCCCAGCGAGACGCCCACGCGGTTGACCGCCGCGGCCAGGAAGTCCATCTGGTCTCTCTCGCCCGCCGCCACCTGGACGCGGAAGTCGCCCTCCTCCACCGCCGCCAGCGCCTCGCGCACCTGCGCCAGCCGGCGGGTGTAGTGCGTGGGGGTGAACAGGGTGGCCGCCAGGACGCTGAAGACCACCGCCGTCTCCAGCCCGATCATCTGCCAGGCCAGCTCCATCTCCGGGTTGGCCCACACCCCCACCATCCGCGCCGCCGGGTAGAGGAGCGCGCTCGCCGCCGCCGAGGCCCAGCTCGCCCGCGGCACCCCCAGCGCGGTGGAGGAGAAGAGGGCCGCGTAGTACGGGATCATCAGCATCCCGTACGGCCCGTGCGCGGCGGTGAAGCCGAAGAGGATCAGGTGGTCGACGACGAGCGAGGCCCAGAACTGCCACGGCGCCCACCGGTCACGGAGGAGCGCCAGGTGGAAGAGCCCGTTGACGATGCTGATCCCCCCGCCGAGCCCCAGGATGGCCTCCTGCGAGATCGTCAGCACCTCGATCCGCCCCAGGTACCACACCAGCGGCACCGCGCCCACGATCAGGATCCACCGCACCCACACCTCGTCCTGCGTCTTGGCGCGGAGGATGTGGCGGTGCTCGTCGCCCAGCCGCTCCGCCTGCGCCGCGTCGTCGCCCGCGGACGCCGGCCCGGCGGGAGAAGACGACGGCGTCTCCGGCACGGTGCGGGCGAAGGCGTCGGAGATGCGGCTCCGGGCGGCGCCGTGGCGGGGGGGAGCGGGGACGAGGGTGCTCACGACGGCCTCTGCGGGGACGGAATAATCGGGAGGACGGGGAACGCCACGAATGATCCTGCGGAAGCCGCCCGGACCGGGGCGGACCCGGCCGGGCGATCAAAGGACGCCACGGCGGGGCCGGGGCGCTGCGAAGTGATTGCAGTTGTGGGCCGTAAGATCGTTTGTGAACTTGCTGTCGTCAAGGGTGTGAGGAAGCTTCGTTACAGAGGTGAGCGGGGTGAACGGCCGGCTCCCGGCGCGTCTACCCCGCTCTCCCGTCCGCTCAGGACTCTTCAAAAGCGAAGCTCTCACCGGGGGCACAGAGGGCACAGGGGGAGCCCGGCTCGCGGCCGAAGCTCCCCCCGTGTCCCCTGTGCCCCCTGTGAGAGACTGCCGTTCAGAGGGCCTGTCCCCGCGAGAAAGCCGGCGTCACCGCCCCGGGTAGGTCTGGATGGTCCACTCGGAGCCGGTGTTGTAGCCGGGGAGGCCGCGCGGGTTGAAGACGCTGAGCGAGGTGACGACGCCGCCCACCATGTCGGCGGGGCCCTCGGTGATGCGGAGGTGGCACCCGGCCAGGACCAGCCCTGGCTCGGGGACGTCGTTGCTGACCAGGGTGCAGGCGCCGCGGGCGGTGAAGGTCCCCTCGGGGGTCTCGAAGCGGGCGTAGAAGGCCTGCGGGAGCCCCGCCGGGAAGGCGGGGTCGGTGATCCGCGCGCACGCCGTCGCCTTCCCGATCCGGCGGATGCTGTTGTTGACGATCCGCCCCGACGCCGCGGTGGAAGCCTCCGACCAGATCGACGCGCCCAGGAAGACGTTGGTGGTGAACCCGGCCTGGGCGCAGACGGCGCGGTCGGCGGGGAACTCGGGGTCCTCGATGGAGCGGAAGCGGATGATGGTGGGCTCGCCCCCCAGCTGCGGCCCCGCCTGCGGGAGGTCGGCGCGGGCGCCCACCAGCGCCGCCTCGTCGGCCGTCCGCGCGGCGCGGCCGGGGGAGGCGGGGCCGTCGGCGCAGGCGGCGGCGAGGACGGTCAGGGCCAGGGCGGCGAAGGCGCGGGTGCGGATCATGGTCCGGTCTCCTCTTTTACAGATGAAGGAATTGGGGTCGATTCAAAGCCGGATGAGCTGCGCGCCGTAGTGGACGTTGGCGCCCACCGCCGCGATCAGGACCAGGTCGCCGCTCCCCAGCCGCACCGTCCCCGCCTCGAGGTCCTCGGCGAGGAGGATCAGCATCCCGGCGGCCGAGGTGTTCCCGTAGCGGTCGACGTTGCACGCCACGCGGTCGGCGGGGAGGCCGGCCTGGCGGACGTAGTGGTCCATCAGCCGCTTGTTGGGCTGGTGGAAGTAGTAGCGCTGGACGCGGTCGCGAAGCTCGGGGCGGCCGGCGAGGACGGCGTCGATGGCGGCGTTCATGTACATCGGGTACGAGCGCGCCACGAGCTGGCCGTCGACCACGAAGGCGGCGTCGGCGGGGTTGGTCTCGCCGTGGAGGCGGCTCTCCAGCCCCCCGGCGCGGCGGATGACGAGCTGGAGGTAGTCGTTCCCCGAGGCCGAGGCCAGGATCCCCTCGCCCGGGCGCCCGTCGCCGCGGAGGACGATCGCCCCCGCGCCGTCGCCGAAGACGTACGCCCCGAAGGCGGCGGGGAGGCGCTTGCGGCCGGGCCCCGACTCGACGTCGCCCGTCCACACCTCGCGGTCGACCAGCGCCGAGGTGAAGGCGCTCCCGATGACGGCGGCGGTGTTGATGGCGCCGCTGCGGATCATCTTGTGGACCATGTCGATGACGTACGGCGTCCCGCCGCACCCGTCGTCGATCAGGAGGGCGTAGCAGTCGGGGCGGCACCCCACGCGGCGGTGCACCTCCATGGCGTCGTACGAGAAGTTGACCCGGTCCGGGGTGCAGGTGACGACGAAGACCGCGTCGAGCTCGGCGCCCTCGATCCCCCCCATCTCCATCGCCCGCCGCAGCGCGATCTCGCACATGTCGGTGTTGCACGCCGGCTCGCCCGAGGTGGCGGGGGGCGCCACGGTGACGCCGGCCTGGGCGTCGAGCTCCCAGAGGAAGCGCCGCTCGCGGATCTGGGTCTTCTCGGCGATCCAGTCGGCCGACCAGCCGGGGATGGCCTGGGTGATATCGGAGTTGCCGACGGCACGCGGCGGGACGTAGGCGCCCGCGCCGATGACGCGGACGGCGCGCGTGCCGAATGCGTTGGTGACCTGGATCATGAGTGCCTCTGCGGAAGGGTAGTGCGTGGGTGGGGGGCGGGGACAAAGGAAGGGGTTCCTGACCGGCGATGGAGCTGTCGGAGTCCGCTCGCGCATTTAATGACCTGGCATTCTCCGCACCAAAGAATATGTCTGCGAACGTATGGGTTGGCAAGTGTGCACCGGTGACGGGAATCCGGGAGCTCCCCCCGTGCATCCCGTTCAGCATTCATGCCGCTTCCCGCTCCGCCCCGGCCCTCCGGGGAGCATCCGCGCCCGCTCTCACCCTGGAGAACGCCGCTCCCTCCGTCCTTCTGACACCCTTGCGTTTTGCGGGACGTCGCGGCGAAACGCATGCGCGGTCCAGATCGCCAACCCATTGCGAATTTAACCTGCAAGGCTCATAAGGATCTAATCAATAGAAATTACTTTATCTGGCCACCAACAGAAAAGAATCCGTCCCGCGGCGGCACCGTACCTGGCCCGGCGCCCCTGAACCGCGGTCTCACGCAGAGGGGCGGAGGGGCGGAGGGGGTCCTCTGCCCGCCCTGCCGCCTCTGCGCGAGGACCGGTTTTTACGGCCGGTCTCTCAGAGGGGACACAGAGGGCACAGGGGGAATCCGCCTCACGCGGAGCCTCCTCCGTGTCCCCCGTGTCCCCTGTGAGAGATCTCGTTTTCCCTCCTACGCCTTGCGCCGGCTCTCGATCCGCGCGACGGCCTTCGCGGCCAGCTCGCGGAGCATGGCGAGCTCGTCGCCGGTGAAGGTGCGCGCCTCCTTCCCGATGACGCAGAGCGTGCCCAGCGTGTGCCCGCGCGAGGTGACCAGGGGGATCCCCGCGTAGCAGCGGATCCCGTCCTCGCTCACCAGCGGGTTCCCGCGCACCAGCGGGTGGCGGGTGGCGTCCTCGACCACGAAGGGCTCGCCGCTCTTCACCGCGTTGACGCAGAAGCTCCACTCCACCGGCGTCCCCCGCGCCTCGCGCATCCACCCCTCCAGCCCGTGCTGCGCCGCGAAGTACTGCGCCTGGTCGAGGACCACCGTCACCAGCGAGATCGGCAGCCCCAGCCGCGCCGCCGCCTCCTCGGCCGTCTCCTGGAGGACGGCGTCGGTCTCAGCCGACATCAGGTCGAGCGCCGCGATCTCGGCCAGCCGCTCCCGGTCCACCGCCGCGGCGGTCCCCCTCTCGTCCGTCATCGGCCCCTCCGTTCCGCCGGGTCTTCGCGGTGCCGCATCAGGAGCAGGTACGTCCGCGCCCGCACCGCCAGCGACCCCGCCACCACGCGCGCCACCCCGTCGCCCTCCCCCTGCAGGCGCTCGGCCACGGCCAGGAGCGCCTCGGGGGTGAGCGGCGCCCCGCCCCGGACCCCCGCCGCCGCGCGCGCCGCCATCCACGCCGACACCGCGCGGTCGGACCCCAGCGCCCGCGACAGCATGGCGAGGGCGTCGTCCTCGGTGGGCGGGGCCAGCCCGTAGCGGGGGACCGTGGCGGTGGAGCGGTCGTCCATCGTCTCTCGGCGAAGGGGAGGGCGATCGGGCGCGGGAGCATAGGCCGGGGTCCGGGATGCGTCAAGCGTGCCCGCGGGGCGTTTCGTGCGGTGCGGCGGGCGCGTATTCTTCCCCGTACGCTCCCCGCCCGGCGGGGGATGCATCCGGCACGGAACGAACAGGGACGGGAGAGAGCGATGGCGACGCGGACGGTGCGGGTCCCCCACGTGGTGGTCGTCGGCGGCGGCTTCGGCGGGCTGGCGGCGGCGCGGGCGCTCCGGAACGCGCCGGTGTCGGTGACGCTCGTCGACCGGCGCAACCACCACGTCTTCCAGCCCCTCCTCTACCAGGTGGCCACCGCCGCCCTCTCCCCCGCCGACATCTCGGCCCCCATCCGCAGCGTGCTGCGCCGCCACCGCAACGTCGAGGTGCGGATGGCCGAGGTCACCGACGTCGACCACGGGACGAAGGAGGTCGTCCTCGGCGACGGGAGCCGGCTGGCGTACGACTTCCTGGTGGTCTCGACCGGGGCCACGCACGCCTACTTCGGCCACCCCGAGTGGGAGCCGCTGGCGCCGGGGCTGAAGACCATCGAGGACGCCACCGAGGTCCGCCGCCGCTTCCTCCTCGCCTTCGAGGCCGCCGAGCAGGAGAGCGACCCCGAGGAGCGCCGGGCGCTCCTCACCTTCGTGGTCGTGGGCGGGGGGCCCACGGGGGCCGAGATGGCGGGGGCCATGGCCGAGATCGCCCGCCACTCGCTGGTGCGCGACTTCCGCAACATCGACCCCGGCTCGGCGCGGATCGTCCTCCTCGAAGGGGGGCCGCGCCTGTTGGCGGCGTACCACGAGGAGCTTTCGGCGTACGCGCGGCGGGCGCTGGAGCGGATCGGGGTGGAGGTGCGCACGGGCTCCATCGTCACCCGCATCGAGCCCGACGCGGTGTACGTGGGCGAGGAGCGGATCCGCACCCGCAACGTGGTGTGGGCGGCGGGGGTCACCGCCTCGCCGCTGGGGCGGTGCGCGGGGGGCGAGACCGACCGGGTGGGGCGGGTGAAGGTGGAGCGCGACCTCACCGTCCCCGGCCGCCCCGAGGTCTACGTGATCGGCGACCTGGCGGCGCTCTCCGACGAGAAGGGGCGGCCCCTCCCCGGCGTGGCGCCGGTGGCCACCCAGCAGGGGCGCCACGCGGCGAAGAACATCGTCCGCACCCTCCGCGGGCAGACGCGCCTCCCCTTCCGCTACGTCGACAAGGGGAGCATGGCCACGATCGGCCGGCGGGCGGCGATCATGGAGACGGCCGGGGTGCGGATGAGCGGGTGGATCGCGTGGATGGCGTGGCTCTTCATCCACATCTTCTTCCTGATCGGCTTCCGCAACCGGGTGACGGTGTTCATCCAGTGGGCGTGGAGCTACCTGACCTGGCAGCGGGGGGCGCGGCTGATCACCGGCGAGGTGGGCCCCGACCTGGCGCCGCCGGGGCTTCCGCTGGGGTACGCGCCCCCGGACCGCCCCTCCGAGGCCCAGGTGGCCGAGGAGGCGGGGAAGACGGCGCCGTCCGACGCCGAGGCGGTGGGGTGGATGAGCGGCGACCGCGACCAGGCCCGCGCCGCGCCCCCGAAGCCGCGGTGAGGGCCGTGGCGTCGCCCGGGTGCGTCCGGCGGCTGGAGGCGTGGCTCGCCGGGGCGGGGGCGTGGCTCGAGCGCGTCCGCTACGCCCGCCCCGAGGCGGGGGGCGAGGTGTCGGCGTACCGCCTGGTCCCGCGGAATCCGCGCGGCCGGGTGGTCTCGGCGCACGGGGCGGGGAACGACGCGCTCTTCCCCCAGGTGGCGCTCTTCAAGGCGCTGGTGGAGCGCGGCTTCGAGGTGTTCGCCTTCGACTGGGACGGGCACGGGGCCGAGAGCACCACCCGCTTCGCCCCGGACGCGCTCGACTCGGCGCTGGTGGCGGCCGTCGGCGAGGCGGAGCGGGGGCGCGCCGAGCTCCCCCTCCACCTGGTGGGCCACTCCTTCGGCGGGTCGCTCGTCCTCCACGCGCTGGCGTGCGGCGCGGTGCCGCACGCGGTCTCCGGCGTGGCGGTGTCGGCGCCGATCCAGGTGAGCCCGGACTTCCGCACGGCGGTGGCGGAGCTCCTGGGCTTCCTCCACCCGGCGACGCTCTCGCAGCGGGCGCACTACGGGGTGTGGGGGACGGTCCCCGCCGTGGGCCCGCTGAAGCGGCGGGCGTACCCGTTCCGGCGCGGGGAGGAGGGCGGCGCGTTCGGGTACGTGGGGACGGTGCAGCGGCTCCTGGCCCGGCTCGACCTGGAGCGGACGGCGGCGGCGGTGCGCGCGCCGGTGCTCCTGGTGTACGGGACGGCCGACCGGCTGGTGCCGATGGCGCAGGGGGAGGCCCTGGCGGCGCGGATCGGGGGGGCGGAGCTCTGCCGGGTGCCGGGGGGGACGCACTGGAGCACGGCGTTCCTCCCGGCGGCCGTGGAGCGGGTGGCGGCGTGGGTGGACGCGCGGCAGGGGGCGCGGGCGTGAAGATCGACGTCCACGCGCACCTCACCGGGATCGGGACGGAGGGGTCGGGGTGCTGGATCTCGCCCGCCTTCCAGAAGCGCTACACCTTCCGGCTCATGCGCTGGTGGCTGGGGATCACCGACGCGCAGATGCGGGCCGGGACGGTGGACGGCGACTGGGCGGCGGGGCTGGCGGAGCGGGTGCGGACGAGCGAGGTGGACCGGGCGGTGGCGCTGGGGTTCGACGGGGTCTACGACGCGTCGGGCGCCTTCGACGAGGGGCGCTCGCAGATGGTGGTGCCGCCCGGGTGGGTCTTCGAGGTCTGCCGCCGCCACCCGGAGCTCCTCCCCGGCCCCTCGGTGAACCCGCACCGGAAGGACGCGATGGAGCGGCTGGAGGAGTGCGTGGAGGGGGGCGCGGTGCTGATCAAGTGGCTCCCCTCGGCGCAGGGGATCGACCCGGCCGACCCGCGGCACGCGCCCTTCTACCGGCGGCTGGCGGAGGCGGGGATCCCGATCCTGGTCCACTCCGGCGGGAGCGAGCAGACCTTCAAGGAGGTCGACAACGCGCTCAAGGACCTGCGGCGGATGGAGCCGGCGCTCCGGGCCGGGGTCCCCGTGATCGTCGCCCACACCGCCGCGCCGGTGACCTACGCGCGCGACGAGGACCAGGTGCCGCTGCTGAAGCGGTGGATCGACGAGTTCCCCCACCTGTGGGTGGACAACTCGGGGATGATGAACCTGTCGCGCTTCCCCCAGCTCCCGCGCTTCGTGGACGACGCGCAGATCGTGGGGCGGACGCTGCACGGGAGCGACTACCCGGTGCCGACGAACGCCTTCTGGTACACGCGCCGCCTCGGCCGCCGCCGCGTCGCCTCGCTGGAGCGCGAGCGGAACCCGCTCCAGCGCGACGTCTCGATCAAGCGGGCGATGGGGTATCCGGACGCGGTGCTGACGCGCGCGGCGGAGGTGCTGCCGAA
>DATACF010000196.1:0-3014 GCA_036259235.1 Longimicrobium sp.
ACCACGCCGGGAGTCTAGGGGACAGGGGATAGGGGACAGCCGTCGGATCGTCCAGGAGCGCCGTCAAAGTGCGCCCTCGCGGCGGGCGATGGAAGGATCCGCGCGCCGCCGCCCTCGCCGGACGGGGCGCGGGGGACGATATTGCGGGCGCGTCCCGCGTCGTCCGCCCCGTTCCCCCTGCCCCGCCCGCGATGAGCCCCGACGCCCGGCCGATCGAGCGCGCCTTCCAGCGCCTCCGCGAGGAGCTGGAGATCCGCACCCCCTTCCCCCCCGAGGCCGAGCGCGAGGCCGAGGCCGCCGCCCGCCGGGTCGCGTCGCCCGGACCGGACCGGGTGGACCGGACGGAGGTCCCGTTCGTCACCATCGACCCGCCGGGGAGCCGCGACCTCGACCAGGCGCTCCGCATCGAGCGCGACGGCGAGGGCTTCCGCCTCTGGTACGCCATCGCCGACGTCGGCTTCTTCGTCGACCGCGGGGGCGCGGTGGAGGCCGAGGCGTGGCTCCGCGGCCTCACCGTCTACGCCCCCGACCGCCGCGACCCGCTCTACCCCCCCGTCCTCGGCCAGGGCGCCGCCAGTCTCCTCGCCGACGAGACGCGCCCCGCCGTCCTCTTCGGCCTCACGATGGACGCGGACGCCAACGTCACCGCCTCCACCGTCGAGCGCGCCCTCGTCCGCAGCCGTGCGCAGCTCACCTACGCGCAGGCGCTGGAGCACGCGGAGGGAGGGACGTTGTTCGAGAAGGAGGAATGGGCGGACACGCTCACGCTGCTGAAGACCTTCGGCGAGCTCCGCCGCGCGCGCGAGGCCGAGCGGGGCGGCGTCTCGCTCCCCATCCGCGACCAGCACGTCCAGCACACCGCCGCCGCCCGCCTGGGCTACGAGCTGGCCTACGAAGAGCCGAACGCGGCCGAGGAGTGGAACGCGCAGGTCTCGCTCCTCACCGGCCACGTCGCCGCCCTGCGGATGGTGGAGGCGAAGGTGGGGATGGTGCGCACCCTCGCCCCCGCCGAGGAGGAGCGGGTGGCCGCCTTCCGCCGCGCGGCGCGGGCGCTGGGCTTCCCCTGGCCCGAGGGGACGCCGTACGCCGCCTTCATCCGCTCGCTCGACCTCCGGCACCCCTGCCTGGTGCCGCTGATGTGGCAGGCCCGCCGCGTCACCCGCGGCGCCGACTACGTCGCCTTCGACGGCGAGGCGCCCGAGGACCCGCTCCACCACGCCCTCGCCATGCCGTACGCGCACGTCACCGCCCCCCTCCGCCGCCTGGCCGACCGCTACGTCCTCGACCTCCTGGTGGAGCTGGAGAACGGGAAGCGCCCCACCCCCGCCGAGGTGGAGACGCTGAAGAAGCTGCCGAAGGTGATGGACGAGGCCGAGCGGAAGGAGGGGCGGATGGAGCGCGGCGCCGTCGACATCGCCGAGGCCTTCCTCCTCCGCGGCCGCGTCGGCGAGACCTTCCCCGCCACGGTGCTGGGCGTGAAGAACCGCGAGGCCGAAGTCCAGATCGAAGACCCGCCCGTCCGCGTCTCCGCGGCCCGCCCCAAAGACGCCCCCTGGCTCGACCTCGGCCAGCGCGCCACCGTCCGCCTCGCCGGCGTCGACGTCGAAGCGGGAAAGCTGAATTTCGTCCTGGAACCCAGTGCGTGAGTGCGTCAGTGCGTGAGTGCGTTTGATCCCTTGAGCGCACTCACGCACTCACGCACTTTCTTCACGGGCAACCGTCCGCCGCCCCCGGGGGTCGAACGGGGGTCGCGCGGGCCGCCCGGCGCGCGCCGCCGCTTTCGTTCAACCCTCCCTCCACCGATCCCATGCAGATGCTTACGCTCCGACGCGCGCTCCCGCTCCTGGCGGCGCTCGCGCTCTCCGGCCCCGCCGCCGCCCAGCAGGTGGTGCGGCTCCCCGAGCGCGACCGGCCGCTCGCCGGCCAGCCCACGCCGATCTTCTCGGTCGGCGCCGAGGAGGGCGAGAGCTGGGAGATGCTGAGCAACGCCGAGCAGGTCGCCTTCGACCGCGCCGACAACCTCTACGTCCTCGACCGGGGGAACGGGCGGGTGCTGGTCTTCGACCCGCGCGGCCGCTTCGTCCGGCAGATCGGGAAGAAGGGGCAGGGCCCGGGCGAGTTCGAGGTCCCGGTCGCCCTCTCCGTCCTTCCCGACGGCGCGCTGGCCGTCCTCGACCTGGCGCACCAGAACGTGAGCGTCTTCGCCGCCGACGGCGCGCTCCGGCGGACCTACCCGTGGCGGCAGGAGTGGGGAATGCCCGGGCGCCAGCTCGCCGCGCACCCCGACGGGGGGCTGGTGGCGCTCCTGCGGCCCATGCTCCGCTTCGACCGCGGCCGGGCCGTGCAGACGGGGACGCAGAGCTTCAACCGCCTCACCCTCGGCGCCGGCGAGGCCGAGACGGCGAAGATGTTCGACATCCCCGACTTCGCCCGCGTCCAGGGGAGCCGCACCACCGCCCCCGGCGGCGGCCAGAGCGAGCAGATCCGGATGATGGGCCCGCCCGAGTTCTCGGCGCTCACCCTGTGGGGGGTGCTGGGCGACGGCAACCTGGTGCTGTCGAACGGATCGAACTACAACGTCCGGATCATGGACGCCGCCGGGACCACCACCCGCTACCTGGTGCGCCCCGTCCCCGTGCGCCGCACCACCGAGCGCGACCGCGAGCGCGCCAGGGCGCGGCGGCGCGAGATGCTCCAGTCCGGGCGCGGCGCCATCGTCATCACCCGCGGCGGCGGCGGCCCCGGCGGCCCGGCGCCGCGCAACCCCTTCGACGCCGCGGCCATCGAGCGGCAGCTGGCGCAGATGGAGTTCTCCGACACCATCCGCGCCGTGCAGGGGCTCCTGGTGACGCCCACGGGGAAGATCTGGGTCGAGCGCACCCCCGCCCTGGTCGGCGACCCCGGCCCCATCGACCTCCTCACCGCCCAGGGGCAGTACCTGGGGACGATCACCGGCCAGCGCCTCCCCGCCGCCGTCAGCGCCAGCGGCCGCGCCGCCTACCTCGAGCGCGACG
>DATACF010000197.1:0-10183 GCA_036259235.1 Longimicrobium sp.
GGCCCGCGCCGCGCTCGGCCGCGGGCGCGCCGGAGGGCCCGCCGCTCACCCGCATCTCGCCGAGGATGCGGCCGCCCTCGTCGATCAGCTTCCCGCCGCCGTTGACGACCGCGTCGCCGTGGATCGTCCCCTCGGGGCCCAGGACCAGGTCGCCGGAGCCCACCGTCACGCTCCCCATCACCTCGCCGTCCACCCGCACGCCGCCGAAGGGGGCGACCACGTCGCCCTCCACCCGCTGGCCGCGGGGCACCGTCATTCCCTTGAACGCGATCCGGTCGCCGGTGGGCGCCGCCGCGGCCTTCGTCACCGGGGCCGCCACTGCCGCCGACGGGGCCTCCAGGGTGTCCTGGGCCCGCGCGGGCGCGCCCCCGGAGAGGAGGAGGACCGAGAGGGCCAGGGCCGGTCGCTTGAGCCGATCAATGCGCATGGGTCATTCCCCCCATCGGGGTCCGAAGAAGCCGAACGATCCCCCAGCCGGAGACCGGGATCGAGAGTGCCAGCACCAGTGCCACCGCCGCCAGCCCGGCGAGCCCGCCGGGCATCGTCACCGCCCGCTCCCACGCCGGGCTCCCCACCATCCAGGCGGCGGTGCGGACCGCGCCCGACCAGGCGCTCTCCGCGGCCCAGTCGCCGAAGAGGCGGAAGACCGACCCCAGGGTGACCCCCGGGTACGAGAGGAGCCAGGCGAGGATCGCCACCGCCGGGGCCGCCGGGACGAGGACCGCCCCGGTGAGCCCCATCCACCCCGCGCGTGTGCGCGGGAGCCAGCGGCGGCGCGCCTCGGCGGGCGCCGCCGCGAACGCTTCGGCCGGGCGGACGGCCACCCGCGCCATCACCGCGTCGGCGAACTTCGCCGACGGCTCGAAGCTCGGGAGCGCCGCCAGCGAGGCGAAGAGCGCCCGGGCGGACTCCAGCTCGGCGGCGCAGTGCGCGCAGCCGCGCACGTGCTCCATCGCGAGGTTCTTCTCCGCGTGCGGGAGCTCGTCCTCGGCGAGGGCGTCGAGCGTCCAGGGCGGGAGATGGGAGGAAAGGGGGGTCACGGTCACCTCGTCGGGCGTCTCTGGAGTGTCACATGGCTCAGGGTACGGGCGCGGGCGCCCGGAAGTTTCAGCGGGGTCATACCCGCGTGTGCGCCAGCATCTCGCGCAGCTCGTTGCGGCCGCGGTGGATGTAGGTCTTCACGGTCCCCAGCGGGAGCGCCATGATCTGCGCGATCTCCTCGTAGGGGCGGTCCTCGATGTGCCGCAGGACGATGGCCTGGCGGTACTCGGGGCGGAGCTTCCCGATGGCGAGCTCGATCTCGGAGCCCAGCTCCTTGCTCACCAGGAGCTCCTCGGGGTTCTCGTCGCGGCTCTCCACGGTGATCGTGGAGGCCTCGATCTCGTCGCTCGTCGTGGCGAAGCGGCTCCCGTCGAGCGAGACGGTGGGCACTTCCTTCCGCCGCATCCAGTCGATCGTCAGGTTCGTGGCGATCTTGAAGATCCAGCTCGAGAACTTGTACGCCGGGTCGTAGCGCTCGATGTTGTTGAAGACCCGGACGAAGGTCTCCTGGGCCAGGTCCTCGGCCTGCTCGCGGTCGCGCACCATGCGGTAGACGAGCGAGAACACCGGCCGCTGGTAGCGGCCTAGCAGCTCGCGATACGCCTTTTCGCTGCCCTTGCGGGCGCGTTCGACGAGTTCGTGGTCCGAAAGCGCGGTCGCGTTCAACGTTTGTGCTGAGGGTGAAAGACATCCTCGGCCGCTCCGTACGGGGGCCGGCGCCGGGAAGTTTCAGGCGGGGGGCTAAGTGAGTAGTCCTAAGTCCTGAGTCCCAAGTCCTGAATTGTCGGATCGATGTCTTCTGTGCAGCTCAGCACTTAGGACTCAGGACTTGGAAGTCGACAGAACTTTTGAGCACCCACGTAGGCTTGCTGGCCGCATGTGGGGCGGGTAAGTTTTCCGGCCTCTATTCTATACGCGGAAACGGATTTACGATATGCCAGACTCGCCAGCGACGCACCCGGTGCTCCCGCCGCAGGCCGAAAAGGCCGCGGCGGTGCGCCGGATGTTCTCGAACATCGCGCCGCGCTACGACCTGCTCAACCACCTCCTGTCGGCCAACGTCGACCGCCTCTGGCGCCGCGCGGCCGTCGACCGGCTGGGGTGGGAGCGGCGCCCCGACGGCCTCTACCTCGACAACTGCGCGGGGACGCTCGACCTGGCGGTGGAGCTGGCGAAGCGCGCCGGCTTCGGCGGCCGCGTGGTGGGGAGCGACTTCACCTTCGCCATGCTGGAGCGCGGGGCGGGGAAGACGGAGCGGCTCTCCGTCGAGCCGGCGTGCGCCGACGCGCTCATGCTCCCCTTCGCCGACGCGACCTTCGACGGCGCCACCGTCGGCTTCGGGGTGCGCAACCTGGCCGACCTCGACGCGGGGCTCCGCGAGACGGCGCGGGTGCTGAAGCCGGGCGCGCGCTTCGTCGTCCTGGAGTTCACGGTGCCGCAGTGGCAGCCGTTCCGGGGGGCCTACCTCTTCTACTTCCTCCGCGTCCTCCCCGCCATCGGCCGGCTGGTCTCGAAGCACGACTCGGCGTACACGTACCTCCCCGAGTCGGTGCGGGCCTTCCCCGAGCCTCCGGAGCTGAAGCGCCGGATGGAGGCGGCGGGGTTCCGCGAGGTGGGGTGGAAGACGCTCTCGGGAGGGATCGCGGCGCTGCACTGGGGGACGCGCGCGTGAGCCCGGTGGTCGAGACGCTCTCGGTCGCGCTCTTCCTGAGCTTCGCGGCGTGCTTCGTGGCCTCGGCGCTCCTCCAGCTCGTCGCCTGGTCGCGCCACGCCCGCGAGGGGGCGCGGATCTCGATGCGCGGCCTCTGGAAGCCCGAGGGGTACTTCGACGACGTCGGCGTGCGCCAGATGCGGATCGCCCGCGGCGCCTTCGTCATCGGCGTCGTCATGTACCTCTCGTACGGCGTGATGATGCTCCTCGCCGGCGTCTCGGCGAAGGGGTGAGCCCGGATCGGGATCGAAAGATCGCGATCGGTAGATCGGGCACGGGGCTCGTATTGTCATTCCGAGCGAGGAACGAGCCGAGGAATCCACTCGCCTCGCCCGGTGGACCGCGGGATCGCGATGATGCCGGATCGGCGGCCCCTCTTCCGTGAATTTGGTTCAGCGATGAAGTTCCCGGGCTGAACGACGAACGACTTTCGTGGCGGATAGATGATCTTCCAGAACCTCCGCGAGTTCCTCCGCTACCTCGACCGGACGGGGCAGCTGGTGCGCGTGCGGCACCCGGTGTCGGTCGACCTGGAGATGGCCGAGATCGCCGACCGGACGATGAAGCTCCCCGGCGGCGGCCCCGCGCTCCTCTTCGAGCGCCCGGTGCTGATGGACGGCACCGAGAGCGACATCCCCGTCGCCATCAACCTCTTCGGCTCGTGGCGCCGGATGGCCGCCGCCCTCGGCGTCGACGACGTCGAGGAGCACGCCCGCCGCATCGCCGAGCTCATCAAGCCCGAGGTCCCCAAGGGGCTCTGGGGCAAGGTGCAGATGCTCCCGAAGCTGATGGAGCTCACCAAGGTGCCGCCCCGCCCGTACCGCGGGCGCCCGCCCTGCCAGGAGATCGTGCTCCGCGAGGGCGAGTTCGACCTCACCCAGCTCCCGGTCCTCAAGACCTGGCCGCAGGACGGCGGTCCATTCATCACCCTCCCCATGGTGGTGACGTCGGACCCCGAGACGGGGGGGCAGAACATCGGGATGTACCGGATGCAGGTCTTCGGGCCCAGCTCCACGGGGATGCACTGGCAGCGCCACAAGGGCGGCGCCGCGCACTACCGCGCCTGGAAGCGGAAGCGCGGCGGCCGGATGCCCGTCGTCGTCGCCATCGGCGGCGACCCGGCGACGATGTACACCCCCAGCGCGCCGCTCCCGCCGGGGATCGACGAGTACCTCTTCGGCGGCTTCCTCCGCCGCGAGCCGGTCTACACGGCCAAGGCCATCACCGCCGACCTGACGATCCCCGCCGAGGCCGAGATCGTCCTGGAGGGGTACGTCGACACGGACGAGGAGCTGGCGGTCGAGGGGCCCTTCGGCGACCACACGGGGTTCTACACGCTGGAGGACCATTACCCCACCTTCCACGTGACCACGGTCACCATGCGCGCCGACCCGGTGTACCCGGCGACGCTGGTGGGGCGGCCGCCGGTCGAGGACGTCTACCTGGGCGGCGCCACGGAGCGGATCTTCCTCCCGCTGGCGAAGCTCACGACGCCCGAGATCGTCGACTACCACATGCCGCCGGAGGGGGTCTTCCACAACCTCGTCTTCGTCTCCATCCGCAAGGATTATCCGGGGCAGGCGTGGAAGGTGATGAACGGCCTCTGGGGGATGGGGCTGATGTCGCTCGCCAAGGTGATCGTCGTCGTCGACGAGTGGATCGACGTCCGCAACCCCTTCGAGACGTGGTGGTACGCCCTCGGCAACATCGACCCCGAGCGCGACGTCCGCTTCACCAAGGGCCCCGTCGACGACCTCGACCACGCCTCGCAGCTCCCCGCCTACGGGAGCAAGATGGGGATCGACGGTACCCGGAAGTGGCCCGAGGAAGGGTTCGTCCGCCCCTGGCCCGCCATGATCGAGATGGACGCCGACGTCAAGCGCACCGTCGACCGCATGTGGGCGCGCCTCGGCATCAAGCCGATCGACTGAGGACGCATGAGCGACAAGGCCGATCGCGCGAACTGGCCGGTTCGCAAAGGGAAGCTCGGCGACCCCGAGCCGAACCCGTACGCGCACCTGACGCCTCAGGAGCGTGTAGGAATGATGTGGGACCTGACGAAGGTGACCTGGGCTTTCATGGGATACCCCGATGTTGCTCCCACACTACAGAGACATATTGGACGAGTTGTCCGCCGCGGGCGCTGAGTACCTTCTCATCGGCGCGTTCGCCATCGCGGTGCACGAGATGCCGCGGGCGACGGGGGACATCGACCTGTGGATCCGTCCCGACCCCGAGAACGCGCGTCGGGTCTGGGCGGCGCTGGCGAGCTTCGGTGCTCCCATTGATGACCTCACCGTGGAAGAGCTGGCGAAGCCGGGGATGTTCTATCAGATCGGAGTGGCCCCGGTCCGGATCGACTTCGTCACCGAGATCGACGGGGTGAGCTTCGACGACGCGTGGAGCGAGCGGGAATACCACGTTTTCGAAGGCGTGACCGTTCCGGTGATCAGCCGGCGGCACCTTCTGATCAACAAGAAAGCAACCGGGCGGCCGAAGGACCTCGCCGACGTCGCCTGGCTGGAGGAAGGACAACTTGACTGACCGTATCCTGGAAGGGCAGCACATCCGCGGGCGCGGCAGGCTGGTGGACTATTCCAACCTGGTGAAGCTCCCGCACACGGTGTTCGCGCTCCCGTTCGCGATGGTGGGGGCGACGATCGCGTCGTACCACTTCCCCGTGCACGTGCTGGACGTGGTGCTGATCCTCACCGCCTTCACCTCGGCGCGCTTCGCGGCGATGGGGTTCAACCGCATCGTCGACCGCGCCATCGACGCCCGCAACCCGCGCACGCGGATGCGCGAGATCCCCGCGGGGAAGCTGTCGGTGCCGCAGGCCGCCGCCTCGGTGGCGCTGGCGAGCGCCGTCTTCCTCGTCTGCGCCGCGCTGCTCAACCCGCTCTGCCTGGCGCTGGCGCCGCTCGCGCTGGGGTGGGTCTTCTTCTACTCGTACACCAAGCGCTTCACCCGCTGGGCGCACCTGGTCCTCGGCTTCGCGCTCGCCATCGCCCCCGTGGGCGCCTACCTGGCCGTCGCCGGGCGGTGGAGCGAGCCCGGGACGGCGCTCCTGGCGCTGGCCGGGGCGGTGCTCTGCTGGGTGGCCGGGTTCGACATCCTCTACTCGCTCCAGGACATGGACTTCGACCGGCGCGAGGGGCTCCACTCCGTCCCCGCCGCGCTGGGGGCGAGGGGCGCCATCGCCGTCTCGCGGGCGCTCCACCTCCTCTCGGCGCTCGGCTTCCTGGCGCTGGGGCTCCTCCTCCCGGAGCTGGGGACGCTCTACCTCGTCGCGGTGGCGGTCGTGGCGGTGATGCTCGTCTACGAGCAGAGCCTGGTGGAGGCCGACGACTTCTCGCGGATCGACGCCGCCTTCTTCAACGTCAACGGCGCCATCTCCATCGTCTTCTTCCTTCTGGTCCTGGCCGAGAGGCTCCTGGCGTGAGGCGGGCCGAGGGGGCGCCCGTCACCTTCGGGATCACCGGCGCCTCGGGCGCGCCGTACGCCGTGCGCCTCCTCCGGGCGCTCGTCGAGACGGCCACCCCCGTGCGCCTGATCGTCTCCGGCTACGGCCTCCGCCTCCTCGCCGAGGAGACCGGGATCGACGGGATCGACGCGCTCAAGGCGGCCACCGGCGACTGGCGCCAGGTCGAGCTCTACGACGCTCTCGACCGCGGCGCCACCCCCGCCTCCGGCTCGGCCCCCTCGCGGGGGATGGTCGTCTGCCCCTGCTCGATGGGGACGCTCGCCTCCATCGCCGCCGGCACCTCGCGGAACCTGGTGGAGCGCGCCGCCGACGTCGCCCTCAAGGAGCGGCGCCCCCTCGTCCTCGTCCCCCGCGAGACCCCGCTCTCGCTGGTGCACCTGGAGAACATGACACGGCTGACCCGGGCCGGCGCCACCATCCTCCCCGCCGCCCCCGGCTTCTACCACCGGCCGCGGAGCATCGACGACCTCGTCGACTTCGTCGTCGCCCGCATCCTCGACCACCTGGAGGTCGAGCACTCGGTCGGACGCCGGTGGAAGAGCGGGGAAAGACAGGGGACAGGGAACAGGGTACAGGGGACAACCCCCGAACCCCCTGGGACGGCGGAGGGGGAGGAGGGAACAGCCCCCGGCTCCGCGCGGTAGACCGTCCGTCGCACCCGCTGTCCCCTGTACCCTGTACCCTGTCCCCTTATGAAGGTAGGGATCATCTCCGACACCCACGGCCTCCTCCGCGCGGAGGTCTTCGAGGTCTTCGCCGGGGTGGAGCACATCCTCCACGCGGGGGACGTGGGGCCCGCCGGCCTCCTCGACGAGCTGGCGGCGATCGCGCCGGTGACGGCGGTGTGGGGGAACACCGACTCCTTCGACGTGCGGCAGCGCGTGCCGGAGGTGGCGGAGGTGGAGCTGGGCGGGGTGAGGGTCGTGGTGGTGCACGGGATGCAGCTCGGGGCGCCGACCCCGGCGAAGGCCGCCGCGGCGTACCCGCAGGCCGGGCTCGTCGTCTTCGGGCACTCGCACCGGCCCGTGATCGAGACGGTGGGCGGCACGCTGGCGGTCAACCCGGGGAGCGCCGGGCGGCCGCGCTTCCGCGACCCCGTCACCTGCGCGCTGGCCGAGCTGGAGGGGGGACGCGCCACCGCGCGGCTGGTGCACCTCGACGCGGCGCGGAAGTAGCTGCAGGGCCCGGCGGAGGAGCCCGCCCACCCGGTCCGGTTTCAATCGAACGTCCCTTGACGGGGGTCGCATGATCGCCAGGCACTTCCAGGTCCGGCTCCACTTCACCGTCGCGCTCGAGGACGACCTGGAGCGCGCCTTCCCCCTCCCCGAGTGCGGCGCCGCGGGCGCGCTGGGACGCGAGCGGATGGCGCTCCTGGCCCGGACGGTGATGGGGGCGCTCCTCTCCGACCCGGCCGCCGTCGACCTCCTGGTGCGCAACTACGTCGTCTCCGAGCTCTGCTCGCTCGAGAGCGCCGACCTGGCCGCGCTGGTGGGGGTGCCGCTCCGCGACGAGGCCGAGATCGTGGGGCCCCTCCTGGAGCGCCTCTCCCCCGAGGCGAAGGACTTCCTCACCCTGGGCGGCGAGGAGCTCGACGCGCCCGAGCACATGGACCTCGTCTCCGAGAACGTCGACGTCCAGCTCGTGGCCGCCACCCTCGTCGAGGTGTAGGGCTCCGACTGCGAGATTCCAACCCAGGGTTGCGTAGCACCCTCCTAGAGGGATACGAATTCCAGCGGCCGGCGGGTGTTCCCCGGCCGATCCTTCCGCCGGACCGGCGCCTTCACCGGTCCGGCGTTTCCCAACCGGGAGTTTCGATGAAGCGAACGGTCCGTTGTCTGCTCACCGCCGGCCTCCTGCTGCCGGCCGCCGCCGCCGCGCAGGCGGAGCCCGCGTGGACCTCCACCGACCCCGTCCTCCAGCGGATCTGGGCCGAGGGGATGACGCGCTCGCGGGTGGAGCCGCTGGCGCAGGCCCTCCTCGACAGCATCGGTCCGCGGCTGACCGGCTCGCCCGAGCAGGACGCCGCCCACCGCTGGGCGGTCGACACCTACGGCGGGTGGGGGATCCCCGCCCGCGTCCAGCCGTACGGCACCTGGCGCGGGTGGCGGCGGGGCCACACCCACGCCGACCTCGTGCAGCCGCGCGTGCGCTCGCTCGAGGCCACCATGCTGGCGTGGAGTCCCGGCACCCAGGGCCCCGTCACCGGCGCGGTCGTCGCCATCCCCGACAGCGTCGCCGACGCCGACGCCTTCCGCCGCTGGCTCCCCGGCCTCTCGGGGAAGTTCGTCCTCGCCTCCTTCGCCGAGCCCACCTGCCGCCCCGACGAGAACTGGCGGCAGTGGGCCGAGCCCGCCACCTTCGCGCGGATGCGCGCCCAGCGCGCCGCCGCCGAGAGCGCGTGGACGCGGCGGCTGGCGGCCATCGGCCACACCGCCCGCACCCTCCCGCGCGCGCTGGAGGACGCCGGGGCCGCCGGGGTCCTCACCAACAACTGGTCGGAGGGGTGGGGGGTCGACAAGGTCTTCCAGGCCCGCACCCAGCGCGCCCCCTCGCTCAACGTCTCCTGCGAGGACTACGGCCTCCTCCACCGCCTCGCCGTCAACGACCAGGGCCCGGTGGTGCGCGTCGACGCACGCTCCGAGGCGCTGGGCGAGGTGCCCGCGTCCAACACCATCGCCGAGATCCGCGGGCGGCGGCTCCCCAACGAGTACGTCGTCCTCTCGGCGCACTTCGACTCGTGGGACGCGGGGACCGGCGCCACCGACAACGGGACGGGGACGGTGGTGATGATGGAGGCCATGCGCATCCTCAAGGCCGTCTACCCCAACCCGCGCCGCACCATCCTCGCCGGGCACTGGAGCGGCGAGGAGCAGGGGCTCAACGGGTCGCGCGGCTTCGCGGCCGACAACCCCGAGATCGTCCGCAACATCCAGGCGCTCTTCAACCAGGACAACGGCACCGGGCGCATCCGCAACATCTCCATGCAGGGGCTGGTCGGGGCCGAGCCGGTCTTCCGCCGCTGGCTGTCGCGGGTGCCGGGCGCCTGGGCCGACTCCATCCGCATCGACGCGCCGGGGACGCCCAGCACCGGCGGGAGCGACAACGCCTCCTTCATCTGCGCCGGGGCGCCGGCGTTCGGGCTGGGGTCGCTCTCGTGGGACTACGGCACCTACACCTGGCACACCAACCGCGACACCTACGACAAGATCTCGTGGGACGACGTGCGCCGGAACGCCGTGCTCGTCGCCATGCTCGCCTACCTCGCCTCCGAGGAGCCGGGGCGCTTCCCGCGCGACCGGGTGACGCCGCTCCCGGTGAACCCGCAGACCGGGCAGCCGCGCGACTGGCCCGCCTGCTCCGAGCCCGCCCGCAACACCGGGCAGAGCACGCGGTAGCGTCGGGGTTCGGTTGGTAGCGATGAGAGAAGGGGCGGGGAGCGCATCGGCTCTCCGCCCCTTCGTCGTCGTGGTCCGGGCATCGTCGACGGCGAACGGCAACGGCAACGACGGCTTTGGGCATGTCCCCGCTGCGCGGGGCCGGGCTGCGGGCGCCGCAGGAAACGATACTACTGTTTCCAGCGGCGCGGAGCCCCTGGCGGACTCCACGGCCGCCGCGGGCTTCGTCTCGATTCGCCGTCCCTTCCGCATTTCCCCCCGCCAGGGTCTGAGCCCTCCGGGCCCGCATCCCTCATGCAACGGCGCGGAACGTCGATGGCGTTCGACGGGCCTCTCCGCGCGCCCTCGGCGGCCCCCACCCCCCGGCCCCCTCCCCCGCTTCGCGAGGGAGGGGGAGATCGATTCGCCTAAAACAATGTAGCCGCGCGATTTATCGCGCCCGCGGAGCTCTCCCGTACCCCTCCGCCCGCCCCGCGCGCCGGGATAAAAGAACCTTCTCCCAGAATTGGGAGAGGGTGGCGAGCCTGAGCGAGCCGGGTGAGGGCCGCGGGG
>DATACF010000198.1:0-4045 GCA_036259235.1 Longimicrobium sp.
CCCCGGGGCGGGCCCGCGCTCCTTTCCACGGCCGAACGGCTACAGCAGGCGCGTGCGGACCACGTCGGCCAGGATCGGCTCCAGGAAGCGACGGTCGGACACCTGCTCGGGGGTGAAGCGGCCCAGGCGCGCGATCTCGGCCGGCGCGTAGCCGATCCACGGGCCCGCGTTGCGCACCAGGTGCAGGTCGTAGGCGCGGACGCCTCCGTCCTCCATGAACCGCGCGTTCAGGAGGAGCCGCAGCTCGCTCCCGGAGGCGCCGCCGGAGGACCCGCCGCGCGGGCCGGGACACGCGCCCCTCCAGGCTGGTGCGAAAGCGCAGCCCGTTCCGCATCGCCAGCAGCCGCATCAGCACGTCGCCCACGGCCAGGTCGCGCTGCGCGGCGATCCAGTCGTCGAGCGCGAACACGACGTCGCTCCCCCCGGTGTCGCCCGCGTAGAAGCCTTCCGGCACTTCGACTCTCATCGTTCCGCTCTCCTGTCTCGCGTCGGGCGCGTATTCTCCCCCCTGGCCATGCCCCCGTCAGGCGCCCGGGGGTTTGCGGGACGCGCGTGGCGGGACGATCTTGCGCGCTCCCCGCCGCGCTCCGTCTCCCCGCACCCGCCCCGACCGATGGCCGACGCCCGCGACCCCGACCCCGCCCTCCGCGCCGCGCTCGAAGAAGCCGCCGAAGGGCTCCTCTACACCAGCGAGAGCGACCGCCCCTTCGCGTACTTCGCCCTCCCCGGCGGCGCGGACGGGTGGCCGTACGGAGCGGACGAATTCGCCCGGCGCCTGGGGCTTCCCGAGGGGACACGGCTGGAGGAGCGCGACCTCGACCAGTTCCTGGCCCGCCACATCGAGACCAGCGACCCCTACGACGTCGAGGCGCAGCGGATCCGCCCGCGCTACGAGGCGCTGAAGGAAACGTTGCGGGCGACGCTGCGCGACGTCCGCGTCTTTCGCGCCGGGGCGGTGGAGATCGCGTGTTACCTGGTTGGCGCCGACGGGCGGGGGAACCTGGCCGGCCTGACTACCACGGCGATTGAGACGTAAGATGTAAGACGTTACGGATGAACGACTTGTCATGTTACGGGAAATTCGCCGGAGAGGGAGCTGCGTTACATGTTTCCCTTGGCACGTTGGCGGAAAAGGTGTTAGATTGACCGTCTCCCGTGGACGGCCCCGAGCCGCCGCGGCCGGCCCGCCCCTGGCGAACGACGGGGGCGTCTTCACGCTTTCGCTCCCCGTGCCAACAATGCGACTGCACACCCTCCGCGCCGCGGGGCTCGGCGCGCTCGTCCTGGCGCTCGCCTCGTGCGCCGACCAGGACCCGCTCGCCCCCGCCGCGCCGCCTTCGCTGGCCACCACCGCCGCGGCGGGGCCGGTGATCGTCATCAGCGAGATCATGGCCGACCCCAACCGGGTGACCGACGCCAACGGCGAGTGGTTCGAGGTCTACAACGGCGGCACCGCCCCCGTCGACCTCCAGGGGTGGCGGATCACCTCGGGCCCCAGCGGCTCCGAGACCCACGTGATCGCCTCCAGCGTGGTGGTGCAGCCCGGCGCCTTCGCCGTCTTCGGGAACAACGCCAACAGCGCCACCAACGGCGGCGCCACGGTGAACTACCAGTACCCCAGCGGGATCGCCATCAACAACAGCAACACCGACTGGCTGACGCTGAAGAGCGCGGCGGGCGTCCTCGTCGACTCGGTGGCGTACGCCGTCCGCACCAACGGCACGCCCGGCTCGTACACGCCCCCCCGCGGCGCCTCGCGCGCCCTGATCGAGGTCTGCGGCGACAACGAGATCGTGGGCGGCCCCGCGTGGCGCACCTCCACCGAGGCGTACGGCCTGGGCGACTTCGGTACCCCGGGGAGCGGCCCCGGCGCCAGGGTGTGCGACGTCGTCGTGGCCGGCGAGCCCGACAGCGTGGCCGTCGCCGAGACCTCGGTGACCGTCGGCGCCTCGAAGCAGCTCTCGGCCGTCGCCTACGACTCGGCCGGCCAGGTCACCCAGACGACCTTCACCTGGACGAGCTCGCTCCCGGGCGTCCTCTCGGTGAACCCCGCCACCGGCGTCGCCACCGGCGTCTCCGAGGGCGTGGCCTTCGTCACCGCCACCTCCGCCAACGGCGTCGCGGGGACCGCGCAGGTCACCGTGACCGTCCCCGGCGGGGTCGCCAGCATCTCGCTCTCGATCAACACCCCGCGCCAGGCGCCGGTCGGCTACACCAAGCCGGCGTTCGCCACCGTGCGGAGCCTCGAGGGCACCGTCATCTCGCCGCCCCCGGCGCTCACCTGGACCACCAGCAACCCGGCGGTCGCCACCGTCGACTCGCTGGGCTACATCACCGCCCTCTCCGAGGGGACCGTCACCGTCCGCGCCACCGCGGGCAACGGGATCTTCGGGCAGACGACGTTCACGGTGATCCCGGCCGACGCCTTCACCCCGGCCGTCTACCGCGACCACGAGGCCTTCGGGCGCCCCGTCGACGGCACGCCGGCCGACGAGCACGTGGTCGAGAAGCGCCAGTACGTGGCGTCGTGGAACGCGGCGCGCGGCGGGCCCAACTGGGTGAGCTGGAACATCAACGCCTCGCACTTCGGCCAGGCGCCGCGCTGCGACTGCTTCTCGTCCGACCGGACCCTCCCGTCCGAGTTCCCGCCGGTGGTCGACTTCAACTACCGCAACGGCGGCTACGACCGCGGCCACATGGTCCAGTCGGAGAGCCGGACGACGACCGACCAGGAGAACGCGTCGACCTTCCTGATGACCAACATCCTCCCGCAGGCGGGGGAGAACAACCAGGGCCCTTGGTCGAAGCTGGAGAACTACCTGAACGACCTGGCCCGCCAGCAGGGCAAGGAGATCTACGTCGTGGCCGGCGGCCAGTACGCGGCCGCGCCGCCGACGCTCAAGAACGAGGGCGTGGTGGCGGTCCCCGACTACACCTGGAAGGTGGCGGTGGTGATGGACGGCGGCGAGGGCCTGGCCGACGCGCGGACCACCGACGACGTCCGGGTGATCGCGATCAAGATGCCGAACCTCACCACGGCCGGCGTTCCCGCCTCGGCGGTGGGGATCCGCAACGACCCGTGGGAGATGTACGAGACGACCGTCGACTCGATCGAGGCGGCGGTGGGCTACGACCTCCTGGCGGCGCTCCCCGACCGCGTCGAGCGGCTGGTGGAGTCGAAGGACCGGGCGCCGGTGGCCGCCACCGACGGGCCGTACACCGTCGTCGAGGGCGCCACGGTGACGCTGGACGGGAGCGCCTCGAGCGACCCCGACGGCGACGCGCTGGTCTACGCCTGGGACTTCGGCGACGGGACCACGGGCGAGGGCGTCCGCCCCACCCACGTCTACGCGGACAACGGGAGCTACGTGGTGAAGCTCACCGTGACCGACCCGTACGGCGCCGAGAGCGAGGCCACCACCTCGGTGACGGTCTTCAACGTGGCGCCGCAGGTCACCGCGATCGCGGGGGCCACGCTCCTCCCCGGTGAGACCTACCGGGTGGACGGCGCCTTCTCGGACCCCGGCGCCGACCAGTGGACGGCCACCGTCGACTACGGCGACGGGAGCGGCGCGCAGCCGCTGGCGCTGGAGGGGCAGAGCTTCTCGCTCCGCCACACCTACGCCGCCCCCGGCACCTACACCGTCGAGGTGACGGTGCGCGACGACGACGGCGACGCCTCGACGCGCACGGCCGTGGTGACGGTGCTCTCGGCCGGCCAGGCGATCGGCAACCTGCAGGCGCAGGTGAGCGCGCTCGCCGGCACCATCGGCCACGGCAACGCCAACGCGATGAACAGCCTCCTCCGCAACGCCAACGCGTCGCTGGAGCGTGGCAGCGCGGAGGCGGGCGCCAACCAGCTGGAGGCGTTCGTCAACCAGGTGGAGGCGCGGGTCGCCTCGGGCCGCCTCTCCGCGGCGCAGGGTGACGCGCTGATCGCGGCCGCGCGCCGGATCATCGCCAGCCTGTAAAGCCGTCGACCGCCGCCTGAGAACGGCGGCGGATCGGAAAAGAGAAGCGGGGCCGCGTCCATCTGGGCGCGGCC
>DATACF010000199.1:0-4377 GCA_036259235.1 Longimicrobium sp.
GGCGCCCGTCCTCTCGACGGGCGCCGGGGCGCTGAAGCCGCGCGTCCGGGCGCGGCTACTTCGCGTTCATGGACGAGCTTTCCTCGCCCCCGACGATGACGGTCTTCTCGAGCTCGATCAGCTCTCCGGTGCTCCCGCTCCACCCGCTGACGACGACGCGGGCCTCGCCCGCCTCGTCGAAGCGGACCGTGCCGGAGTGGATGAAGCGCTGCATCCCGCCGCACCCCCCGCCCGACGCCGGGCGGAGCTCCACGTCGTAGGGGATCACCTTGGCGCGCAGCCCGGTCACGGTCACCTTGGTGTCGCCCTGGCGGGCGCAGCTGGTGGCGTAGGTGGTGACGTAGACCAGGAACTCCTCGCCGACCTCCGCGGTCGGGGGGACGACGAAGCTGCTCTTGCTGCTGTTGTCGAGGTCGAGCGTCCCGATCCGCCGCTCGTGGACGGTGTCGGTCGGGAGGACGCACCCGCCCACGGCGAGCGCGAGCGCCAGGGGGGCGGCGTGGAGGGAAGCGCCGAACAGGGAAGCCTTCATGCACACCTCCCGGACAAGGTGGTGTCGGAGGGGAATCGGTGGAGCAGAACGAGCCACGCCCGCCCGTTCTGACCAGGCGGGGGCGTGGGAGGCTCGCCGGACTCACACAGCAATTGCCGTACGCGCCCGGCGGCCGCGGCGGGTGGGAAGAGGCCGCTCCTTCATATGTTAACTTCCTCCCCGCACGGCGCGCCACCCATTCGCGCATCCCTATACTTCCCAATTACTTAGAAGGTCCACCCCGAAGCCGGGGATTCGGCGGAGAGCCCTCTGAATCCGCGACGGCGCGCCGCACCCGCTCCGGATGCGCCCGCGCAGTTCGGGACGGCGTCGGGGTATGCCAATTCGGCGGATCGAGGGCCCCTGCGTGCGGAGCGGCGCTCCCGGTGTCACGGCCGCGCGACGGATCCGGATCGGCCGGCTGCGCCGCCCACGAGCAAGGGCCCCCGGCTCGCGCCGGAGGCCCTTCCACCCCGCCCCACCCCGCCCGTCGTCCGCGCGGTCAGGCCACCCGCGAGTAGGCGTAGCCGGCGTGCCGGATGTGCGCGCCGAAGTAGCCACCCTTGGAAGGGGCTCCGAGGAGCGCCTGGAAGACCGACCGGGGGACGCGCCGGTACCGGTACTCCCGGCCGTTCCTGAACCGCACCCCCAGCACCGCACCGGCTTCGTCGTACGCCACCGCTTCAATGGTCGACGAGATCACCCCGACGTACTCCACCCCGCCCTCCGGTCGGAAGGTGTCGGCCGCCCCCCGGAGCTCAGCCCCGGGCGGCGGGGCCGCGGCTCACCCGCACTCCGAGAAGCCGCAGACGTGGCACTTCATGCACCCTTCGGCGAACTCGAGCTGGCTGTTGCACTCGGGGCAGGTGCCGATGAAGGTCTCGCCCGGGTCGTAGCCGAGGACGAGCTGCGGCGGGTCGGCCGCCACGGCGAGCGCGGGCACCGCCAGGCTGTCGCTCGCCACCACCGCCTCGGGGATCAGCTCCTGCTGGATCCCGGCCTTCTCCTGCTCGCGCATCCCCAGCGCCTGGGCGATGGCGTCGGGCACCGAGTGCACCTTGTTGGCGCCGAAGCCGATGGCGCGGTCCGACGAGATCCCGCGGAGCTGCTGGTAGACGTCGTTCACCGGGACCCCGAAGCGGAGCGCCAGCGAGATCAGCCGCCCGATCGCCTCCACGTCGGCCATCGCCACCGACCCCGCCTTGCCCAGCGTGGCGAAGACCTCGAAGGGCTTATTTCCCTCGTCCTCGTTGATCGTCACGAAGACGTCGCCCAGCGGCGAGGTCATCTTCCGCGTGGTGCCGCGGAGGACGTCCGGGCGCCGGCGCTTCTGGCGGCGCACCGTGGCGGCCTGGTGCTCGGCGGTGGAGAGCGCCTCGCGGAGGCGCGCCATCTCGCGCTCCACCTTGGCGTTCCGCTCCAGCGTCTCGGCCAGCTTCGCGCGGACCTCGGCCAGCTCCGCCGTCTCGGCGGCGGCCTGCGCGGGAGTCTTCGTGGCCCCCGTCGAGAGGACCTGGCCGTCGCGGCTCCCGTCGCGGTAGACGGTGATCCCCTTGGCGCCGAGCTTGAAGGCGAGCTCGTAGATCTCCCGGACGTCCTCGACCGTGGCCTCGTTGGGGAAGTTGGTCGTCTTCGAGATCGCCGAGTCGCAGTGCTCCTGGAAGCCCGCCTGCATCCGCACGTGCCACTCGGGGGTGGTGTCGTGCGCGGTGACGAAGGCGCGCTGGGCCGCCTCGGGGACCTCGGGGAAGTGGATGTGCCCCTGCTCGGCGATCCGCTTCATCAGGTCGTCCGAGTACCACCCGCCGGCCTTCGCCACGGCCACGAAGTCCTCGTTGACGTCGGGCATCATGGCGCCGGCCTGGTTGCGCATGAACGCCACCGCGAAGAGCGGCTCGATCCCCGACGAGCACCCGGCGAAGATGGAGATGGTGCCCGTGGGCGCCACCGTGGTGACGTTGCAGTTGCGCAGCCGGCGCTCGGGGCGGATCCGCTCGCCGTTGGGCGCGCGGGCGCAGGTGGCGTCGGGGCCCCAGATCGAGCGCTCCCACTCGGGGAAGACGCCGCGGACCTCGGCAAGGTGCTCCGACGCCTTCTTCCCCTCCTCGTCCATGAACTCCATGATCCGCCGCCCGATCTCGACCCCCTCCTCGCCGTTGTAGGGGACGCCCAGGCGGACCAGGAGGTCGGCGAAGCCCATCACCCCCAGCCCGATCCGGCGGATGCGGTGCGCCAGGTCGTCGATCTGCGGGAGCGGGTACTGGTTGGCGTCGATGACGTTGTCCAGGAAGTGCGTCGCCAGCCGGACCACGCGGCGGTACTCCTTCCAGTCGACCCGCTCGTACCACGGCGCGTCCGCCGGGACGTCGTCGCGGACGAAGGCGCCGACGTTGACCGACCCCAGGTTGCAGACGTCGTACGGGAGGAGCGGCTGCTCGCCGCAGGGGTTGGTGGCCTCGTACGCGCCCAGGTGGGGGACGGGGTTGTAGAAGTTGGCGCGGTCGATGAAGAACACCCCCGGCTCGCCGGTCCGCCACGCGTTCTGGACGATCCGGTCGAAGACGGCGCGCGCGTCGAGGCGCCCGGCCACCGAGCCGTCGCGGGGGTTCAGGAGGTCGTACTCCTCGCCCCGCGTCACCGCGTTCATGAACGCGTCGGTGATGGCGACGGAGATGTTGAAGTTGGTGATCTTGGTGATGTCCTGCTTGCAGTCGATGAAGCCCAGGATGTCCGGGTGGTCGACGCGGAGGATCCCCATGTTGGCGCCGCGGCGCGTCCCGCCCTGCTTGACGACCTCGGTGGACGCGTCGTAGAGCGACATGAAGCTCACCGGCCCGCTGGCGACGCCCGTGGTGCTGCGGACGTGGTCGCCCGAGGGGCGGATGCGGCTGAACGAGAAGCCGGTGCCGCCGCCCGACTGGTGGACGAGCGCCATGCTCCGCAGCGTGTCGTAGATCCCCGAGTCGCCATTGGAGAGCTCGTCCTCGACGGGGAGGACGAAGCACGCCGAGAGCTGGCCCAGGGGGCGCCCGGCGTTCATGAGCGTGGGCGAGTTCGGCTCGAACTTGCGCCGGGTCATCAGCAGGTAGAACTCGCGCGCGGTCTCCTCCACCTCGGCGTCGCTCGCCCCGTAGGCGCGGTCGGCCGAGGCGATGGTGTACGCCACCCGCCAGAACATCTCCTCGGGCGCCTCGACCGGCTTCCCCGCCTCGTCCTTGCGGAGGTAGCGCTTGGCGAGGACGATCCGCGCGTTCTCGGAGAGCTCGGCGCGGGGGAGGTCGGCGGGGGCCTGGGGGAGGGCCGTGGACGGGAAGGTGGCGGGAGGGTTCATCGAGCTGTCCTCTCTGCTTGCGGTCATGGCCGCGGGTCTAGACTGCGATCGCGCGGGGCGCGCGTGTGGAAAACCAATGGAACGGTCCACGGCGCTTCGGTTTACGCTGTGGATAACCGCCAGGTCTCCCCCATCCGTAGGGGCACGTCCGGGCAGGGGCACAATATGTAGTGGTGCTCACGGCGGGGTCAAGACTCCATTTCGTGCCACCACCCTGTGTCGTTTCGCCTCGTCTCCCTCGTGCTTTGGTACACCGGACACGGGGTTTGGAGCGGCGAAATCCGCGAGCCCGCACGCCGTCCGTCGTCGCGGCGTGGGGAAAAACCGGACAGGGGAGCCGGGGGATGGCGGACCGGGAGGGGCCCGGAGCGTGAGGAATAGGCCACGAATGTGCACGTCGGCCCTCCTCCGGCTCGATCGGGGCGCGTCGCGAATTCGAAGAACCGTGTATGGGCCGGGCTCCCACAACGGCGGTCTCACGCAGAGGAGCAGAGTCAGCAGAGGGGTTCTCTGC
>DATACF010000200.1:0-5412 GCA_036259235.1 Longimicrobium sp.
TCGTCGGTCACCGGCACCCGCTCGGGGAAGTAGCCCACGCGGCGCTCGCCCAGCGTACCGCCCACCACGCCGATGGCGAAGGCCCCCTCCATCCCCGGCTGCGCGCTGGGGCAGAACGGAGGGGGATCGCCGGCGGCGGGGAGCGCGGCCGGCTCCAGCACCGCCTCCCCGCGGGCCATCAGTAGCCGATGAAGATCGGGTCCGGCTCGACGGGGTACATCCCCATCGTCGGCTCGAACGGCTGATAGATCGCGACGGCGCGCTCGGTCGTGGCCAGATCCACGCTGAGCGCGGCGGCGGCGGCGATCTGGTCGAGCCCAACGGTGGTCGGCTTTTCGAGCATGGGACGCTCCGGTGAACGGGGGTGGGACGGGGACGCGGACCGGGCGGGGGTCCAGGACGGAATCCGCCACGATCCGTGAGGGTGTGCAGCAATCCTAAATCCGCCGCTATTTCCGGTCAAGGACCGTGATCGCTCGTCGAAGTTGGCTCCATGCATGCGGTTGCGAGCGTTCGCCCGCTTCCGGAGCGCCATCCATCAGGCAAAACCCCGCTCCGCGGAGGGAGGGCGGCGCCGGCTCCTCCCCCCCGAAGACCGATCCGCGGCGCTGGAGCGGATCAGTGCCGGACGAGCGCGCGAGTCGCACGCGGCCAGCAGCGGGGCGGAGAGGAGGAGCGCGAGGGCCGGGGCATCGGTCGGTCTCGTTTCCGGGGCGTCGGCGGATCGGCTCGGCCCGCGCAAGCTGGCACCGACGCGCGCACCGGGCGACGATGCGCGCCTCCGCTTCTACGGCCTGGGCTCTCACAGGGGGCACAGGGGACACAGGGGGGCTCGGACGCGAGCGCGGTTTCCCCTGTGTCCTCTGTGCCCCCTGTGAGAGATTCCAGCTCTCCTCGCCACGAGACCGGAGGATCGCGCGTCAGGTGCTCGGCGAGATGTCGCGGAGGTAGTCGAAGGGGTAGATGCCGGTGCGGTGGCCGTCGCTCCAGTCGAAGCGGATGGCGTAGTCGCCCACGTAGGCGATGGCGCGCGGGTGGACGTCGAGGGGGACCGAGGCGGGGTCGAGGAGGGGGCGCCCGGTCATCTCCTCGATGCACCCCGCGCACGGGCAGCAGAGGCGGAGGTAGCGCGGCGGGTACTCCGACACGCTCCCGTCCTTCCACCGGATGCGCAGCTCCGTCCTGTCCTCCGTCGGCCCGATCTCCACGGGCGTCGTCTCGTCCTTTGCCGCCATCCGAAGCCCTTCCGTTGAGATTCCGCGGACCGGACCAGCTCCCGGTCCGCGCGTCGTCCATCGCGATCCCGCCGCCGGCCTCGCGCTCCGCGGGAATCTGCCACCCGCGCGGCCCTGTCGCGAGGGGGTGGCGCGGGACGAAGGGTGCGGCTCGCGACGGCGGCTTCGGGACGCCCGCCGAGTCCTCGGATTTTCCCGCCGCGCCGGCCAACCCGCTGGCGCGGTTTCGTTTGCGTCCGTTCGCCGGCCGTCCCTCCGCCCCTCCGTTCGTCCCATCCGGCCACGATTCGGCGGCGGGGCTGAAACCCGGCGCGGAACCCCGCCGTACGGGGCGAAACAGCGAGCCATTCGGCCGGGATCTCCTTCCCCTCCCGGCCGGCCGGACCCGGGACCCCCCGGTCCCTCTTCTATCCAACCCGGACAACCGGAACCGGACGATGACCCTCCTCAAGGACCTCCGCCACGGCGCGCGGAAGCTGGTCCGCAACCCGGCCTTCTCGGCGATCTCGGTGCTCACGCTGGCGCTGGGGATCGGGCTGACGACGATGATGTTCAGCATCGTCTACGGCGCCCTCTTCCGCGGCCTCCCCTTCGAGGGGGGCGACCGGCTGATGCACGTCGAGCGGAACAACCTCCCCGCCGACATCGAGAGCATGGAGGTCTCGCTCCACGACTTCGCCGACTGGCGCGCCCAGCAGCGCTCGTTCGAGGGGCTCGCCGCCTTCACCGGCGGCACCGTCAACGTCGCCGGCCCCGAGGGCGCCGAGCGCTACGAGGGCGCCTACATGACCGCCAACGCCTTCGACATCGTGGGGGTCAAGCCCCAGCTGGGCCGCGCCTTCCGCGAGGGCGAGGACGTCCCCGGCGCCCCCGGGGTCGTCGTCCTCAGCCACGACCTCTGGCAGGACCGCTACCGCGGCGACCCCGGCGTCCTGGGGAAGACGATCCGCGCCAACGGCGTCGAGAGCGAGATCATCGGCGTCATGCCCCCCGACTTCCGCTTCCCCGTCAACGAGGAGATCTGGCTTCCGCTCCGCGAGCCGCTGGAGGCCAAGCGCGGCGAGGGGACCACGGTGGAGGTCTTCGGGAAGCTCCGCCCCGGCGTCTCCATGGACCAGGCCGCGGTGGAGATGAACTCCATCGCCCGGCGGCTGGCGCTCACCTACCCCGAGTCGAACAAGGACATCGGCGCCGTCGTCCAGCCGTACACCGAGGAGTTCATCGGCGACGAGCCCCGCGCGCTCCTCTTCACCATGCTGGCCGCCGTCTTCCTCGTCCTCCTGATCGCCTGCGCCAACGTCGCCAACCTCCTCCTCAGCCAGGCGGCGCTCCGCACCAAGGAGGTCGGCGTCCGCACCGCGCTGGGGGCCTCCCGGGGGCGGATCGTGATGCAGTTCCTCACCGAGCCGCTGGCGCTCGCCGCCGCCGGGGCGGTGCTGGGGACGGGGCTCGCGGCCATCGGCGTCAAGCTCTTCAACGACGCCATCGCCGCCACGCAGCCCCCCTTCTGGATCGACATCCGGATGGACGCGCCGATCCTCCTCTTCGTGGCGGCCATCACCCTCTTCGCCACCTTCGTCTCCGGCGTCCTCCCGGCCATCCGCGCCTCGGCCTCCAACGTCGCCGAGGTGCTCAAGGACGAGAGCCGCGGCTCCTCCTCCTTCCGCGGCGGGCGCCTCTCGCGCGTCCTGGTGGTCTTCGAGGTGGCGCTCTCCGTGGGCCTCCTGGTGGCGGCGGGGCTCACCATCAAGAGCATCACCAACCTGCGGACGATCGACTACGGCGTCCCCACCAAGAACGTCTTCACCGCCCGCGTGGGGCTCCCGGAGGTCGACTACCCCGACTCGGCGTCGCAGGTGCGCTTCTTCACCCAGCTCCACCAGCGGCTGGGCGAGATCCCCGGCGTCGAGGCGTACGCGCTCGGGAACGCCATGCCGGTCGTCGGCTCGCCCGGGTGGCAGGTGCAGATCGAGGGGCAGACGTACGCCACCGACCGCGACTACCCGGAGAGCAACTACATCACCGCCACCCCGGGGTACTTCGCCACCTTCGAGGCGGCCGTCGAGGGGAGAGACTTCACCGACCAGGACCGCGAGGGGTCGGTGCCGGTGGCCATCGTCAACCACACCTTCGCCCAGAAGCACTTCGGGAAGGAGAGCCCGATCGGGCGGCGGATCAAGCGCGGCGGGAAGGACTCCGAGGAGCCGTGGCGGACCATCGTCGGCGTCGTCCCCGACATGTGGGCCGACGGCCCCGACAACGAGGACCCGCAGGCCGTCTACACCCCGTTCGCGCAGACGCCGCAGCGCTTCATGAGCGTCATCGCCCGCGCCCGCGGCGAGCCCGGCGCCCTCACCAACCCGGTGCGGAGCGCGGTGAGCGGCCTCGACCCCGACCTCCCCATCTACTTCGTGGGGACGCTGGAGCAGCGGATCCACGAGCAGACGTGGTTCTACCGGATCTTCGGCTCGATCTTCATGGTCATGGGGCTGGTCGCCCTCTTCCTGGCCGCCATCGGGCTCTACGGGGTGATGGCCTTCAACGTCAGCCGCCGCACCCGCGAGATGGGCGTCCGCATGGCCCTCGGCGCGCAGGCGTCCGACGTCACCCGGCTCGTCCTCCGGCAGGGGCTGGTGCAGATCGGCATCGGCGTGGTGCTGGGGCTCGGCGTGGCGTACGTGCTGGCGATGGGGCTCAAGATCATCCTCTTCCAGGTCAGCCCGCTCGACATCCCGATCTTCGCGGGCACCGTGGCGGTGCTGGTCCTCTCGGGCGTCGCCGCCTGCCTGGTCCCCGCGCGCCGCGCCACCCGCGTCGACCCGAACATCGCGCTCCGCTACGAGTAGCGCATCCCCGACTCTCGAGACGAACGACGTTTCGACACGCATACGCCAGGAGAGAACGACCATGATCGCGCCCAACGAATCGCTCATCCGGCTGGAGGACGTCAGCAAGGTCTTCGTCACCGAGGAGGTGGAGACGCACGCGCTGGCCGGCGTCCACCTCGACATCCGCCGGGGCGAGTACGTCTCCATCGCCGGCCCCTCGGGGTGCGGGAAGACGACGCTGCTGTCGATTTTGGGGCTCCTCGACACGCCCAGCGGCGGGAGCTACACGCTCAACGGCCACCCGGTGGCGCAGCTCTCCGCGTCGCAGCGGGCGGCCATCCGCAACCGCGAGATCGGCTTCATCTTCCAGGCCTTCAACCTGATCGGCGACCTGACGGTGGCCGAGAACGTCGAGCTCCCGCTCACCTACCGCGGGATGCCCGCGGCCGAGCGGAAGCGGCGGGTGACCGAGGCGCTCGAGAAGGTGCAGATGGCCCACCGCACCCGGCACTACCCCTCGCAGCTCTCCGGCGGCCAGCAGCAGCGCGTCGCCGTGGCGCGCGCCATCGCCGGGGAGCCGTCGGTGCTCATGGCCGACGAGCCGACGGGGAACCTCGATTCGGCGAACGGCGAGGCGGTGATGGGGCTCCTGTCCGAGCTGCACGCCGGGGGCGCCACGATCGTGATGGTGACCCACGACCCGCGCTACGCCGAGCACGCCGACCGCGGCATCCACCTCTTCGACGGGCGCGTCCTCGACGAGGAGTCGCGCGTCCGCGAGGGGGAGATGGCGGTGGCGTGACGGTCTGAGTGGATTCGGATGGAGACGGAGAGCGGGGGCGGGCCTTCGGGCTCGCCCCTGCTCTGCTTTGACGGCAACGGCAGCGGCAACGGCAACGGCAACGGCTTACGGCAACTACGGATTCGGGCGTGTCCCTCCGCTGCGCTCCGGGCCGGGCTGCGGGCCGCGTAGGAAACGATACTACCGTTTCCAACGCGGCGAAGCCCCTGGCGGACTCCGCCCATTCCGCCGCCCCTCCGCCGACGCGATTCCCTTCGCATTCCCCCCCGCCAGGGTCTTCGCCCTCCGGGCCCGCATCCCTCACGCAACTTCGCGGAACGGCGGAACTTCGATCGCGCTCCGACCGGCTTTCATCGCATGCCTCGGGCTCCGCGGCCCCCCTCCCCCGGCCCCTCCCCCCGCACGCAGTGGGCGTGCGTGGTGAGGGGAGAACTTCAACCCAATTCGCGACTTACGAGCCTGTCCTCGCACCGCTGCCCGCCCCGCGCACGAATGAACGCAAGCCGCCAGGGTGAGGGCCGCGCCGCCAGGCGCCCCGCTGTTCTGG
>DATACF010000201.1:0-6425 GCA_036259235.1 Longimicrobium sp.
CCCCTCTGCTGACTCTGCTTCTCTGCGTGAGGCCAAAGCCGTAAAAGCCGATCGCACGCGAAAGACGCGGAGGACGCGGAGGACGCGGGGAGGTTCCTCGCGCTCTCCGCGTCTTTCGCGTGAAGACCCGTTACAAGGCGCCGGCCGTCCACGCGGGCCCTCTCCACCGCTTCGTAACGGCGCGGCGCCGCGCCATCCGCCGTCTCCCTCCATCCCGCCGAAGCCCCACGCCCGGACGCCCGTGCACGAACGCGGGCAGCTTCGTGACGTAGTGGTGACCCTCCGGCGCTCGTTCCGATGCGGAGCCCTCCTAACCTCAGGGCACTCTGAGGCCGGGAGCGCGGCGGCACGCAAGCCCGTCGCCCCCGGCTCCCCTACAATCGGAACAGAACGGAAATGTCGATCCGATCCATTCGGCACGCCCTCGCCGCGCTCCTCCTGGCGGCGCTCGCGCCCGGGCTCGCGCAGGCCCAGGCGCCCGGCCGCGTCGCCGGCCGCGTGGTCGACGGCCAGACCGGCCGCGGGCTCACCGGCGCGCAGGTCGCCGTGCAGGGGACGCAGCTGCGCGCCACCGCCGGCGCCGACGGCCGCTACACCCTGGGCGGCGTCCCCGCCGGCGCGCGGACGCTGGTCGTGAGCCTCCTGGGCTACGGCACCAAGACCGTCACCGGCGTGAACGTCCCCGCCGGGGGCGCCGCCGAGCAGACCATCACGCTGAACTCCGAGGCGCTCGCCCTCGGCGGGCTCACCGTCACCGCCACCCGCGAGCGGGGGAGCGTCAACCGCGCCCTCGACGAGCAGCGCACCTCGGTGGGCGTGGTGAACTCGGTGACCTCCGAGCAGATCGCCCGCTCCCCCGACTCCGACGCCGCGCAGGCCATCCAGCGCGTCTCCGGCGTCACCGTCCAGGGCGGGCAGTACGTCTTCGTCCGCGGCCTCGGCGAGCGCTACACCACCACCTCGCTGAACGGCGCCCGCATCCCCAGCCCCGAGCCCGAGCGGAAGGTCGTCCCCCTCGACCTCTTCCCCGCGGGGCTGCTGCAGGCGATCACCACCTCCAAGACCTTCACCCCCGACCAGCCGGGCGACTTCAGCGGCGCGCAGGTCAACATCCAGACCCGCGAGTTCCCCGCCCGCCCCATCATGAGCTTCTCGCTCACCGGGGGCTACAACACCGCGGCCACGGGGCAGGACCTTCCGCTGGCCCGCACCACCGGCGGCGAGTGGCTGGGGCTCGGCGCGGGCGACCGCGGCCTCCCGGCGGCCGTCTCGGGGACGAACCTCTTCGACCCGGCGCTCCCCCGTGAAACGGAGAACGCCGCCATCCGCGCCTTCCGCAACGCCTGGAGCACCGAGGACGGCACCGGCCTCCCCAACCTCTCCGGCGCCCTCTCCCTCGGCGGCTCCACCGACGTGGCCGACCGTGAGCTGGGGTACCTGGCCTCCGCCACCTACTCGCGATCCACCGAGGTCCGCGAGGGCGAGGTCCGCTCGCTGGCCCGCCCGGGCGACGTGAGCGGCGAGGCCACCGAGGTCACCCGCTTCGAGGGCACCACCGCCAGCAACACCGTCCTCTGGGGCGGGCTGGTGAACGTCGGCTACCGGCTGGGGCAGGGGTCGCGGATCGACTTCAACAACAACTACAACCGGAGCGCCGACAACCTCGGCCGCCGGGTCTTCGGCTACAACGCCCTCTCGTACGACCCCAACCTCCCGCTGGGGCTCGACCAGCAGCAGTACATCGAGCGGAGCGTCCGCTTCAACCAGCTCCGCGGCGACCACCTGATGGGCGAGCGCCACCGCGTCACCTGGTCGGCCTCCTCCTCCGGCGTCCGCCGCCGCGAGCCCGACCGCTCGGAGCTGCTGTACACCACCGCGGGGGGCGGGCGGAGCTGGATCGGCGACAACAACGCCGCGGTCCGCACCTTCGGCGACCTCACCGAGACCAGCCTGGAGGGCTCCGCCGACTACCAGCTGACCTTCGGGCGCGGCGCCCGCGCGCATCGCGTCAAGGTGGGCGGCCTCTTCCGCGACACCGACCGCGACGCCGACGCCTTCTCGTACTCCATCTTCACCCCCGGAACCCTCCCTGCCGAGGCGTACGGGCTCCCGGCCGAGGCGCTCTTCGACGGGCGGTACGCGCAGGGCGCCGACGCCTTCCTGGAGCTGACCCCGCTGGCCGCCGGCGGGTCGTACCAGGCCGCCGACCGGCTGGCCGCCGGCTACGGGATGGTGGAGTACTTCGTCACCGAGCGCCTCCGCTTCGTGGGCGGCGCCCGCGTGGAGCGCGACGAGCTGTCGGTGACGGCGCGCGAGCCGATCGCGGCCAGCGACACCGTCGTCGAGCGGAGCTACACCGACGTCCTCCCGTCGCTGGCGCTCAACTTCGGGCTCTCGGACGCGCAGAACCTCCGCTTCTCGTTCTCGCGCACCCTGTCGCGCCCCGAGTACCGCGAGATCACGCCGCTCCTGGTCCCCAACGTCATCGGCGAGGAGCTGCAGCGGGGGAACCCGGGGCTGGAGCGGGCGCGGATCGACAACTTCGACGTCCGCTGGGAGCTGTATCCGAACAGCGGCGAGGTCCTCTCGCTGGCCCTCTTCGCCAAGCGCTTCCACGACCCGATCGAGCGCGTCTACCTGGCCACCTCGGCCGGGACGCCGATCATCACCTTCGCCAACGCCGAGAGCGCCTTCAACTACGGCCTCGAGGTGGAGGCCCGCCGCGGGCTCGGCTTCCTCTCGCCCTCGCTGGAGAGCCTGGCGGCGTTCGTGAACGCCACGGTGATGCGCAGCAGCATCGAGGTGGGCGACTCGCTCTCGAGCCAGACGCGCGACGAGCGGGCGATGGTGGGGCAGGCGCCGTACGTGGTCAACGCGGGCTTCACCTACACCCCCGAGCGCGGGCCGTCGGCGACGCTGCTGTACAACGTGGTCGGCGAGCGGATCGTGAGCGCGGCCGAGGCGCCGCTGGAGGACGTCCGCGAGCTGGCGCGCCACAACGTCGACTTCTCGCTCCGCTTCCCCGTCCGGCGCGGGCTCGACCTCAAGCTCGACGCCGAGAACCTCCTCGACCAGCCGGTCGAGGTGCGCCAGGGGGCGGTGCTGCGGCACTGGTACCGCACCGGGCGGACGCTGGCCTTCGGCTTCACCGTCCGGCGGTGAGGCCGTGGCCGAACCGTGACCGAGTCACGGTTCGGGAGATACACCGGTCCGGCAGAATTACGGCGTCGCGCTCCGAGGGCGCGGCGCCGTTCTTCTTTCCATCCAACCAGGACGCAGGTGACGAGAATGATCCGCGTACCCCGCAGCTTCCTCCGCGCCACGCTGGCGCTCGGCGTGGGCCTCCTGGCCGCCTGCGACGACGGCGGCACCGGCGACGACGAGCTGGACATCCCGGCGAGCGTCGCCGCCGCGGCCACCGGGCCGAGCTCGGTGACGGTGACCTTCGGCGCGGTCGACGACGCGGCGGGGTACATCGTGCAGCGCGCCACCGGGGCGGCCGCCACCGACTTCGCCACCGTCGGCACCCCGGCCGGGACCACGTTCAACGACGACGAGCTCGCCCCCAGCACCACCTACCGCTACCGCGTCGCCGCGGTGGCCGGGAACGACACCAGCGCCTTCTCGGCGCCGGTCAACGTGACCACGCAGAACCCCGGCTCGGCGAACCTCGTCGGCGACATCACCGCCAGCCGGACGCTCCACTCCGACACCGTCTACACCCTCACGCAGTACATCCACGTCACCAACGGCGCGACGCTGACGATCGAGGCGGGGACGCGGATCCTGGGCGTCCCCAGCTCGGGGCTCTTCATCCTCCGCGGCGCGAAGATCCGCGCCATGGGGACCGCCGACGCGCCGGTCGTCTTCACCTCGTCGCAGCCGGCGGGGCAGCGGCAGCCGGGCGACTGGGGCGGGCTGGTGATCGTGGGCCGCGGCGTGGTCAACCGCGCCAACCCGGTGATCCTCGAGGGGACGGGCTTCGCCAGCGCCAACAACTACGAGGTGACCTACACCACCCCGGCGGGCGAGACGGCGAGCAACGCCGACGACAGCGGCGAGCTCCACTACGTCCGGATCGAGTTCGCGGGCTTCGGGCCCACGGCGAACAACGAGCTGAACTCGCTGACGCTGGCGGCGGTCGGGAGCGGCACCGAGATCGACCACGTGCAGTCGAACTCCGGCCTCGACGACTCGTTCGAGTGGTTCGGCGGGGCGGTCGACGCGAAGTACCTGGTCTCGTACAACTCGGGCGACGACCACTTCGACGCCTCGGAGGGGTACGTCGGGCGCAACCAGTTCATGATCGCGCTCCAGGACACGATCCTGGCGCCGCGGCAGGGGCAGGGGACGCTGGCGACCGACCCGCAGGGGATCGAGAACGACGGGTGCAGCGGGCAGAACTGCCTGAACGGCTTCAACTCGCAGCCGTACACGATGCCGATCTTCGCCAACTTCACCCTGGTGGGCCTCCGCGGCACGGGCGTGACGGTCCCGGCGTCGGGCGGGCGGGGGATGGTCCTCCGCCGCGGGACGGGCGGCTACTACGTCAACGGCGTGGTGACCCGCTGGAACGCGTCGGCCATCGCCATCCGCGACCAGGCCACCGCCGACCGGATCGCCGCCGGCGACCTGGCGCTCCGCAACATCCTGGCGGCCGACAACGGCGGCACCTTCGAGACGGGCGCCGGCACCTTCACGGTCGACGCGGCGGCCAACGCCATCGAGACTTCCGCGGCGACGGCGGCGAGCCTCTTCGCCTCCCTCCCGGCCACGCCGACCACGGCGACGCTCGACTGGACGCCCTCGGCGGGGTCGGCGGCGCGCACCGGCGGCCTCACCACCTTCCCGGCGAACATCGCCGCGAAGGCCGGGACCTTCGTCACCGGGACCGCCTACCGCGGCGCGGCCGACCCGAACGGCCCGAAGTGGTGGGAGGGGTGGACGATCTACGCGGTCAACTGAGCCTTCGCTGAAGGCTTCGAGCGGCAGCCGGTGTCTTCGCGACGCCGGCTGCCGGCTCGCGTTTCCGATCCTGACCTCGCCTCGAACGAATGACGATGCGGCGCTTCCTCGCTCTTCTCCTGGTCCCGCTCTTCGCCTCCGCGTGCGGGGGCGACGCTCCCTCCGCGGACGCGGCCGAGCCTTCTCCGCCGGTCGCGGAAGCCGGTCCGCCCGCCGTCCCCGCCGGGCCGGTGGACAGCTCGATGACGCCCGGGGAGGCGCTCCGGCGCTTCCGCGAGGGGCTCCCCGAGCCGCGCGCCCTCTCCGGCGGGGCACGGAGCCGCGAGGCGCTGGTGCGGCGCTTCGTGGAGGCGGTGGAGGCGCACGACACGGCCGCCATCCGCTCGGTGGTGATGAGCCGCGCGGAGTTCGCGTACCTCTACTATCCCACCTCGCCGGTGGCGAAGATGCGCCCCGACCTCGCCTGGTTCCTGAGCCAGCAGAACAGCGAGAAGGGGATTGTCCGCCTCCTCCGCCGCGCGGGGGGGACGGGGATGCGGTACGTGCGCCACGCCTGCGAGCCCACGCCCCGCCAGGAAGGCGAGAACCGCGTCTGGGAAAAGTGCCTGGTGACCTTCACCCAGGGCGCGGACACGACGACGATCCGCATGTTCGGCTCGGTGATCGAGCGCGGCGGCGCGTTCAAGCTCGTCTCCTACGCGAACGACCTCTGACTGCGATTCCGCCGGTATTCGCGCGGACCGAGGCCCTGATAAGCCTCTCACAGGGGGCACAGGGGACACAGGGGAGCTTCTTCCCGGTCCCCTGTGCTCCCTGTGTCCCCTGTGAGAGCCAAATGCAGTAAAAGTATGTCTCACGCACAGGAGCAGAGTCAGCAGAGGAACTTCATGGGGTTCTCTGCCGACTCTGCTCCTCTGCGTGAGATTGCTTTTGGGTTTCTTACGAAGACGTGACACGGCGCGGGTGGAAGCGAGACGGGGCACGCCGAGATTCTCCGGGTGACGAAAAACGAGACCCGAAGGAGAGCGAAGACGTGAAGACCATCGAGAAGACGAAGCGCGGGGCCGAGGCGGAGGACGTCCTCCCGCTCCCCGAGCTGCTGGACACCCCCGCCGTGGTGCTCGCCGGGCTCCTGGCCGGGCACGGCCGCCCCGTGGTCCTCGACGCCTCCGCCGTGCGCGAGGTGCAGGCCACCGCCCTCCCGCTCCTGGAGACGCTCCTCCGCGAAACCCGCGACGCCGGCCTCCCCGCGCGGATCGTGGGCGCCCCACCCGCGCTCCGCCGCCGCCTCGAAGGCCACCCCCTCGCCGCCTACCTCGGCGCCGGCGCCCCCGACGAGGACGCGCTCTTCGTCTGTCCCGACCGCGACGACCTGGGCTTCCAGCCGAGCTACCGGTAGAGAAGTGCGAAAGTGCGTGAGTGCGAAAGTACGAAGTACGAAGGCGGCCCGGACTCCACAG
>DATACF010000202.1:0-7282 GCA_036259235.1 Longimicrobium sp.
CACGTCGGCCCCACGGCGGCGACGTGGGGGGTGGAGCGGGCGCCGGTGGAGGACGCGCGGGCGGACGTGATCCTGGTGGTCGACGCGTCGAACTCCATGCTGGTGGAGGACGTTGCGCCCAACCGGCTGGAGATCGAGCGCGAGGCGGTCCGCGCGCTCCTGGGGAGCCTGCGGGGGGCGCGGGTGGGGCTCGTCGTGTTCGCGGGGCAGGGGTACGTCGTCTCGCCGCTCACCAGCGACTTCGGGGCGCTGGAGCTGTACGTCGACGCGCTGGGGCCCGACGTCATCACCCAGGGCGGCTCGTCGCTCTCCGACGCCGTCCGCCAGGGGCTCACACTGCTCCTGGGCGGCGGGCGCGAGGACGCGGGGGGGTCGCTGGTGGTGATCACCGACGGCGACGCGCTGGAGGAGCGCGACGAGGTCCTCCGCGCCGCCGTGCAGGCCCGCCGCGCGGGGGTCCCCGTGCACGCGCTGGGGATCGGCGCGCCCCAGGGCGGGCGCGTGCCGGACGTGGACTTCGCCTCCGGCCGGCGGCTGGGGTGGAAGACGGAGCCCGACGGGACGCCCGCCGTCTCGCGCCTGGGCGAGCCGCTCCTGCGCGACCTGGCGAACCGCACCGGCGGGACGTACCGCCGCGTGGCGTCGGCGCGCGACGCGGCGGGGCTCCAGGGCGGCTTCGCGCTCTCGGGCGGGGGCGGCGGGGCGGGGCGGGGCGGGGGCGGGACGGGGCCGGGGAACCGCTACGAGTGGTTCGTCGCCGCCGCGCTCCTCCTCCTCGTCCTCGACTCCGTCGTCGCGGCGCGGCAGGGACGGCGTGCGATGGAGGGGGGACGATGAAGAAGGTGGCGATCGGGATCCTGGCGATCCAGCTCCTCGGCGGCGGCGTGCCGGAGGGGAACCGCGCCTACCGCCAGGGCGACCCCCGGCGCGCGGCCGAGATCTACGCGGCGCGGCTGGAGCGCGGCGACACCTCGGCCGTGGTGCGCTACAACCTGGGCACCGCGCTCCTGCGGATGGGGCGGCACGACGAGGCGCGCGAGCTCTTGGGCGCGGCCGTGGAGTCGCGCGGGCGCCCGGCGGTGCGCGCGCGCGCCGCCTACAACGCGGGGAACGCCGACCTCGACCCCGTCTTCCGCAACCGCGTCCCCCAGGAGCAGCGGGTGGAGCGCCTGGAGCGCGCCGTCACCAGCTACAAGCGCGCCCTCCTCCGCGACCCCGGCGACGGCGACGCCAAGTGGAACCTGGAACTCGCCCAGCGGATGCTGGAACAGGAGCGGCGGAGCGGGGGGCAGTCGCCCCAGGAGGACCAGAACGGGGGAGGCGGGCAGGGCGGCCCACCGCAGCCCAGCCCCGCGCAGGGCCAGCCCGACCCGTCCCCGTCGTCGCAAGGGCGGAACGACCCGCAGCTCAGCGAGGCCGAGGCCGAGCGCATCCTCTCCGGCGCCGAGCGCCAGGAGCGCAACTCCCAGCGCGAAGTCCTCCGCCGCAACCAGGGCACGCGGCAGGCGACGCGGGACTGGTGATCCACCGTACGGTAGGCGGCAAGATATTTCAGTGGAGGGGAAGTCTTTTCAGGGAGAGGGGCGTATGCCTTATAATCGTGTAAGTTGTTGATGTCAAGAGAATTGATCGGCCTGCCCCAAATGTTTGCGAGACGCCTATATGCGCGCCTAAGGTGACCTTGCGCATGTAGAACGGCCCGTGATTTGACTTCCCTGGTGCCACCCTCGCGTGGTCGACGCCGGTTTTCCTTCGGCGCTCCGGTCACGCCCCGCACCCGAGGAGGTCCCCATGATCGTGTCCCGTCTCTCCCGTTCACGCTTTATCCTCCGCGCGGCCGGTGTGGCGCTGGGGCTCGGCGCCGTCCTGGGCGCGGCCGCCTGCTTCGACGCGGACCGGCCCATCGCCACCGCGCCGGACGCGAGCGCGTCGCTCTCGCCCGCCGCCGCGGCGATCGAGGCCGAGCTGCAGCACGTCGCCCGAGCCGTCGCCGGTGCGCTGGCGCAGAAGGACGCGCGGCTGGCGGTGCGCGACGCACTGCGCGACTCCCCGTGGGATTCGCACCAGGTCGTCCTCCAGGAGCTCGTCGCCACGCCGCGCGGGCGGGTGCTCCTGGCCGCCGCCGCGCGCGCCGCGGGCGAGACGCCGGAGCGCCTCGGGGCGCGGATCGCCGCGCTCCCGCCGCTCGACCTCTCCGTCCCCTCGCGGGAAGAGCGCCGGTCGTGGCGCGGCACCGCGGGCGTCGTCGTGCGGGCCTCGCTGAACCCCGAGGGTGGCCGCGTCTTCTCCTTCGACTCGGGCCCCCGCGGGAACGGCGGCGCCACCTTCCTCCTCGCCCCCGCCGAACCCCGGGCCGAGCGGAACGTGAAGCAGGCGGTGGGGAAGGGCGACGTGATCCAGTCGGCCGAGGACGGCCAGGACGCCGTCACCTACACCTGGGTCGACCCCGACGGCACCGTCACGCGGCTGGACCTCGACCGGCTGATGGCGGGGGAGGAGCCCGGCTTCGCTGTGATCCAGACGGTGGGGCAGGACACCACCTTCCTCGACTACGTGAAAGTCTACTACGGCGACGCCGGAGACGACCTGGAGCTCAACATCGACGCCGAGTTCTACGGCCCCGACGGCACGTCCCTGGGCCGCGCCGAGTACGACCACTACAGCTTCCCCGAGAACGGGTCGCGCTGGCCGCACTTCCCGCTCATCGGCAAGGTCGTCCCCGACCAGAGCGCCGCGCGCGTCAACATCCACGTATGGGAAGACGACTGCGGCTGCTGGGGCAACGACGACGACCATTACGGCACGCGCGACTTCTACTGGAACGACCGCGGCCAGGTCCGCACCCTCGCCGACTCGGACGGGGACACCGACATCGAGCTCGACTGGATCGCGCGGGCGCCCTCGGTCCTCACCAGCGTGACGGTGGGCGGCGCGTGGCTGTACGTGGGCGACAGCCAGAACGTCTACGCCCGCGCGCGCGACCAGTACGGCTTCACGCTCTCCGGCTACACCGTGAGCGCCTGGTCGGTCGACAACAGCTACGTCGCCTCCATCACGGGCACCCTGGGGAACCGCGCCACCCTTCGGGGCAACAGCGTCGGGCAGACGTACGTCCGCGCCACGATCGACGGCGTGACCGGGGCCGGGTTCGTGAACGTGCAGTGCCCGGTCGAGGAGCCCACCGATCCCGATCCCATCGACCCCGAGCCCATTTACATGAACAGCGCCGCCGCGCTGCCGTCCACCCCCTGCTGAGCGCCCCCGCCGGCCGGCCCGCCGGGGATGACGAAGGGGCGCGGTCCGCCTGGACCGCGCCCCTTCGCGCACTCACGCACTCACGCACTTATGGTCACGCCGTCCGCAGCCACCGCCCCAGCTCGGCCAGCGTCGGCTTCTTCCCCGTCGAGAGGATGCCGATCCGGTAGATCTTCCCGGCGAGCCAGGTGACGAAGAGGACCGTCACCGCGAGGACCGCCAGCGAGGCGGCGATCTGCCCCGGGGGGACGGCCGCCGCGGCCATCCGCATCGGCATGTTGATGGGCGAGGTGAAGGGGATCATCCCCATCGTCGTCGCCGTGCCGCCCAGCGGGTCGTTGATGACCGGGACCATGAAGACGATGGCCGCGATCAGGGGGAGGAAGACGACCGTCTGGAGCTGCTGCGCCTCCTGGTCGGAGTTGACCGCCGCCCCCACCGCCGCGAAGAGCGCCGCGTACAGCAGGAAGCCGAGGATGAAGAAGCCCACCATCGCCGCCAGCACCCACGGCTCCACCCGCAGCACGTCGAGCGACCCCGGCGGGAGCCCGAAGCGCTTCGCCATCATCTCCGAGCGCGACACCCCCAGCGCCCCCAGCGCGATCCAGATCGCCACCTGGAGGAGCGCCACCGCGCCCACGCCCAGGATCTTCCCCAGCATCAGGTGCGTGGCCCGCACCGAGGAGACGATCACCTCCACGATCCGGTTGGTCTTCTCCTCCAGCACGCTCCGCATGACGTTGATCCCGTAGGCGAAGACGAGGAAGTAGACCATGAAGCCGGAGATGTACGCCAGCCAGAAGGTCGACTGCGCGTCGCCCCCGCTCTCGCCGCGGGCGGTGATCCGCGCCGCCTGGAGCTCCACCGGGCGCATCAGCGCCGCCACCTGGCGCCCGTCGATCCCCGCCGCCTGGAGGCGCGCCTGCTGCACCGCCGCCGTGGCCGCGCGCGTCAGGTCGCGCTGGAGGGTGAAGGACGAGACGTTGCGGGCGCGGTACGCCACTTCCCCCCGCTCCACCACGTCGGCCGGGAGCGCCACGTAGCCGTCGATCTCCTCCTCCAGCACCCGCCGGTTCAGCTCCGCCCGCGCCTCCTCCAGCGGCGTGGTGACACGCTCCACCCTGTAGGTGAAGGCGTCCTCGGCGTCGGCCGGCGGGGGCGCGGTGAGGGTGGCCACGAAGGCGTCGCCCACCCCGGCCGGGGCCTGGTCGACGACGACGAAGGTGCGCTCGCCCCCGCCGCCGGCGCCGACGAGGTTCGGGACGACGAAGAGGGCGCCCATGAAGAGCGGCGTCAGCACCGTCCCCAGGAGGAAGGTGCGCGAGCGGACGCGCTCCAGGAACTCGCGCCGCAGGACCGTGAAGACGTCAGACATGGGCGGCCTCCGGGACGCGGTGCGGGGTGGCGGCGCCGCCGGCGTGGCGGACGAAGATCTCGTGCAGGGTGGGCTCCTCGCGGGCGATCCCCGTCACGGCGGCGTCGAGCCCGGCCACGGCGGCGATCAGGGCGCGCGGGTCGGCGCCGGGCGAGAGCTCGACGCTCCACCCGTCGGCCGTGCGCGCGGCGGGCCCGAAGCGCGCGTCGGCGAAGAAGCGGTCGGCGGCCTCGCTGGGGCCTTCGAGCGCCACCCGCCAGCGGTTGCCGCGGTGGGCGCGCTTGACCTCCTTCAGGCTCCCGTCGAGGACCTTCCGCCCCTGGGCGATGATGCAGACGTGCTCGCAGAGCTGCTCGGCCTGCTCCATGTTGTGGGTGCTGAAGAGGACGGTGCGCCCCTTCTGGCGCCACTCCAGGATCGTCTCGCGCAGCACCTGCTGGTTGACGGGGTCGAGCCCCGAGTGGGGCTCGTCGAGGATGAGGAGCTCGGGGTCGTGGAGGACGGTGGTGATGAACTGCACCTTCTGCTGCATCCCTTTCGAGAGCGTCTCCACCTTCGCGCCCTTCCACTCGCCGAGCCCCATCCGCTCCAGCCACCGCCCGGCCTCGCGGCGGGCGTGCCGGCGCTCGACGCCCTTGAGCTCGGCGAAGAAGACGATGACGTCGGTGACGTTCATCTTCCGGTACAGCCCGCGCTCCTCGGGGAGGAAGCCGACGCGGCGGAGCACCGCCCGGTCCTTCTCGGGGTCGGCACCCAGGAGCGAGATCCGCCCGCCGTCGCGGATCAGGATGTTCATCACCATCCGGAGCGTGGTCGACTTCCCGGCGCCGTTGGGGCCCAGGATGCCGTAGAGCGTCCCGGTGGGGACGGTGAGGCTCAGGTCGTCGACCGCGGTGTGGCCGGCGTATCGCTTGGAGACGCCTTCCAGGATCAGTGCTCTGTCCATACAGCCTGGGGGGTGGGGGAAATCGCGCCGCTTTCGCCGATCGGTCGGCGCGGGCGCCTCGGGGAGCGCGCCCGCGTAAGCTTACGGGGATCGGCGGTGGTTGTTTCGCAGCAGAGTGCCTGGTGCCGAGTGCCCAGTGCCGAGCGCCCAGGGGTGCGAGCACTTTCGCACTTTCGCACTTTCGCACTTTCGCACTCACGCACTCACGCACTCACGCACTCACGCACTCACGCACTGCCGTCCCCGTCCGGCTCGAAGATCCCTTCGATGGGGAGGGCGAAGACGGAGGCGATGCGGAACGCCAGGGGGAGGGAGGGATCGTACTTCCCCGTCTCGATGGCGTTGACGGTCTGCCGCGACACGCCGAGCCGGTCGGCCAGGTCGGCCTGCGACCAGCTCCGCTCGGCGCGCAGCACGCGGAGCCGGTTCCTCACCGGTACCGCCGGAGCGTGAGCGCGTGGGCGGCGGCGTAGAGCATCACCAGGAGCCCCCACCCGTCCTCCCACCCCAGCGGGAGCCGGACGCCCGCCTTCCCCAGGTAGTTGAGCGCGACCGCCAGCAGGATGGCCGCGGTGTACGCCAGCGCCAGAGAGTCGGCCTGGATCTTCCGCTGCAGCTCGTCGAGCCCGCGGATATACCGCGCCATCGTCCAGACCAGGTACGCCGCCGGGAGCACGGGGACCAGCGCCACCGCCGCCCGCGCGCCCACCGGCGCCTCCCGCATCCCCTCCAGCAGGGCGGAGGTCGCCATCGCCGCCGCCAGCATCAGCGCGGTGGCGAAGTACGGGTGCAGCAGGAGCGGCGGGTTGCGTGGGCACGCTGCGGAGGCGGGGGCGGGCATCGGCCTTCTCCGGCGACAGGGTGTCAGGCGTCCTTGTCCGATTGTAAAGGTCGCTTGTCACCCTGTCAAGGCCGCTGCTCCGTGCGGGCGGGTGATACCCGATCTCGCACCGAACCGCGCATCCTCTTCAGCCGCCCGGCGCGTGCCCTGTCGAAGCGGGATCGGTCGAAGCAGGGACTGCCGGCGCGAGCGCGTCGGCCAGCTCGGCCATCGTGTCGAACACGGCTTCGGGGGCGTGGGCGCGGAGGGCGGCGGGGGCGGTGAAGCCCCAGGTGACTGCGGCGAAGGCGACGCCCTCGGCGCGGGCGGCGTGGAGGTCGCGGAGCTCGTCGCCGACGCAGACGGCCTCGGCGGGCGGGACACGGCTGTCGCGGAGGACCTTCCGGATCCTGGGGCGCTTGCCGAACATCGAGGCGCCGCACCCCCAGTGGCGCACCAGGCGCGCGTTCTCCGGGCCCAGGATGCGCCGGACGTTCGCCTCCGTGTTGGTGGTGACGAGGGCGATGGCGACGCCGCTCTCCGCCAGGCGCCGGAGGAGGTCGCCGGCGCCGGGGAAGAGCGCGATCCGGCCCGCGTCGGCGGCGATGCGCCGGCGCATGTGGCGCACGATGAACGGCATCTTCCACATCGGCACCCCCAGGTGCTCGATCACCCCGCGCGCGTCGAGCCCGCGGAGCACGTCGAGCTCGTGCGCCTCGACGCGCCGGAAGCGGTAGCGGTCGGCGACGTGGTTCATCGCGCCCACGAACCACGGGTACGAGTCGGCGAGCGTGCCGTCGAAGTCGAAGACGGCGAGCCTGTATCTCATCCTCGGAATCTCTTGAAAGAGGTCTCACGCAGAGGAGCAGAGTCGGCAGAGGAGTTC